>WTBX01000420.1 GCA_013138855.1 Methylococcaceae bacterium | reverse complement strand
CACTGGCTTTTAATTCAGCCAGCATCTGCTCTTTTGCATAAATAGAACCCGCTTTAAAGTTAATTAAATATTCTTCAACGGCTTCTGGATTATCTTCGGCATGATGTAATTTTATTTCTTCTATCATCACGGCATAACTGCGTTTTAAATATTCACGCAAGAAACCAACCCCAAAGACAGCTCCCACTGCAATATGTGTCGAGCTAACAGGCAAGCCTAATTGACTAGCAATAATTACCGTAATTGCTGCCGCCATTGCCACACAAAATGCCCGCATTTTATCTAATTCAGTGATTTCAGAGCCAACAGTGCGAATAAGTTTAGGACCATATAAAGCTAAGCCTATAGAAATACCCACAGCCCCGACTAACATTACCCACAATGGGATCGAGGCTTTGCTAACGACTCCACCACTAAAAACCGCATCATTAATCGCAGCTAAAGGCCCTACCGCATTTGCCACATCATTCGCACCATGCGCAAAACTTAATAGGGCTGCTGAAATAATTAAGGGAAAGGTAAATAAAGTATTTACGCTTTCTTTGGAGTTCGTCATTTTTGCGGCCGCTTTTTTAACTAAGGGGCGACAAAAGAAATAAACTGCAACTGCAATCACTAAACCAATACCTAACGCGCTGGTAAAATCAGCTTTCCAGATTTTTTTAAGTCCTTTTAAAATCATGTAGGTTGAAAATGCCCAAATCATTAAACCAACTAAGACTGGCACTATTTTTTTAGCGGCAGATATCATATCGTCTTGATAAGTAATAGTCCGTTTAATTAGATATAAAAATCCTGCGGCAATCACCCCACCAAATAAAGGTGAAATAACCCAACTAGCGGCAATTTTTCCAAAAACTCCCCAGTCAGCAATGCCAAATCCGCCAGCGGCAATACCTGCACCTAACACACCACCCACAATTGAATGTGTTGTTGAGACAGGTGCGCCTAATATAGTGGCAATATTTAACCAAAGTGCCGCTGCAAACAACGCCGCCATCATTAACCAGATAAAGGTATCACTATCCGCAATCATCGCAGGATCAATAATGCCTTTTTTAATGGTACTAACCACATCACCACCCGCAACAATGGCCCCCAATGCTTCAAAAACCGCCGCAATAACAATAGCACCTGTCATGGTCAAGGCTTTAGAACCTACTGCTGGGCCTACATTATTCGCAACATCATTTGCTCCGATATTCAGAGCCATATAACCGCCAATCACAGCCGCAGCTACCAACAATAAATGTTTATCAATGCCCCCAGACATATGCAGGACATACATCATTACTCCGAACATAAAAAGCAAAGCAATAGTAACTCTAACTAATTCTGTTTTAGCTGATGAAGCTGCATTTTCAAGCTGATTAATATTTTTCAAATCCACTACAAATCCTCTTAAGGAATGAATATTACAATTTAATGAAATTCTATTTTATCTTAAAAATTATAAATAATTCGTGTTTATACGTTTTGTTATTAAAAGGATTTACTTTGTCTTTGAATTTCATTAGCCCATAAATATAGAAACCTTTTGATTTATAAGGATTTGTTGTTTATGTCATCAGGATTTAACTTGCAATCCAAGCCGTTATCCTTTAGTTTAGAGGGTTGCCCATTAAGGCTAGGGGTGCTTTTATTTAAAAGCTGAGAAAAACCCTTTGAACCTGAGTCTGGATAATACCAGCGTAGGAAAGCCCTCACGTTTTTCTGCGCTTTAATGTTTTTGTAATTTGGAGAAACACATGAGTGCTGTCTTAGAAGAAGCGCCTGCCACAGCCACTGCGGTCAGCAGTGTAAAAATTGACTCTTACCCTGCATCTGAAAAAATTTATGTTGAAGGCTCACGCCCTGACATTCAAGTTCCGATGCGTAAAATCAGTTTATCTGATACCCCTGCTCATTTCGGGACAGAAAAAAATGTCCCCTTATATGTTTACGATACCTCAGGCGTTTATACTGACCCTAATGTTGAAGTCGATTTAAAAAAAGGACTGGCAGCCATTCGCGCTAACTGGATTGCAGAGCGTGATGATACTGAATTGTTAGATGGCCCCTCGTCAGAATTTGGACAAGAGCGTTTAGATGATCCAGCTACTGCCGATTTACGTTTTGAATTAACGCGTAAACCTCGTCGTGCTAAAAAAGGTAAAAATGTTTCACAAATGTATTATGCACGTCAGGGCATTATTACCCCTGAAATGGAATACATTGCGATTCGTGAGAATCAAAAAATGGAAGAGATGCAAAGTCTATGGAAAGACCAGCATCAAGGCGATTCTTTCGGTGCCTCTATTCCTGAAAAAATGACCGCTGAATTTGTGCGTGATGAAGTTGCTAGAGGACGGGCGATTATTCCGTGTAACATCAATCATCCTGAATCAGAGCCGATGATTATCGGGCGTAACTTCCTCGTTAAAATCAACGGTAACTTAGGAAACTCAGCGGTCACGTCTTCGATTGAAGACGAAGTTGAAAAAATGCTATGGGGTATTCGCTGGGGCGGTGATACCATCATGGATTTATCCACGGGTAAAAATATCCATGAAACCCGCGAATGGATTTTGCGTAATTCACCTGTGCCAATCGGTACTGTGCCAATTTACCAAGCTTTAGAAAAAGTAAATGGTAAGGCCGAAGATTTAACATGGGAAATTTTCCGCGATACCTTAATCGAACAAGCAGAGCAGGGCGTGGATTATTTCACCATTCATGCGGGGGTGCGTTTACATCACATTCCATTAACCGCTAAACGTATGACAGGTATTGTTTCGCGTGGTGGTTCAATCATGGCGAAATGGTGTCTAGCACATCATACCGAAAGCTTTTTATATACGCATTTTGAAGAAATTTGCGAAATCATGAAAGCCTATGATGTCGCTTTCTCACTAGGTGATGGTTTAAGACCCGGTTCGATTTATGATGCGAATGACGAAGCTCAATTTGGCGAATTAGAGACCTTAGGCGAGCTAACTAAAATTGCATGGAAACATGATGTGCAAACCATGATTGAAGGGCCAGGTCATGTGCCTTTACACATGATTAAAATCAACATGGAAAAACAGTTAGAAGATTGTGGTGAAGCTCCTTTCTATACCTTAGGCCCTCTAACTACCGATATTGCTCCAGGTTATGACCATATTACTTCTGCGATTGGTGCGGCGAATATCGGCTGGTACGGTTGTGCAATGCTTTGCTACGTGACCCAAAAAGAGCATTTAGGTTTGCCTAATAAAGAAGACGTTCGTGAAGGTATTGTGACTTATAAAGTCGCTGCTCACGCTGCTGATTTAGCCAAAGGTCACCCTGGTGCGCAAGCGCGTGATAATGCGATGAGTAAAGCGCGTTTTGAATTCCGTTGGGAAGATCAATTTAACATCGGTTTAGATCCAGAAAAAGCGCGTGAATTTCATGATGAGACTTTACCTAAAGACTCAGCAAAAATCGCGCATTTCTGTTCTATGTGTGGCCCGCATTTCTGTTCTATGAAAATTAGCCAAGATGTGCGTGAATATGCAGCGGCTAAAGGTTTTGATGAGCAAGAAGCCTTACAAAAAGGTATGGATGAAAAATCTGAGCAATTCTTAAAAGAAGGTGCTGAGGTTTATCACAAGGTTTAAAGAGATACGGAGTGCAAAAATATGTTTTTGCACTCCCTTTATCTCTCTTTTTAGCTTTGTAAATACCTCAACAGGAAAAAGGATAATAATGGAGGCGCGACTTTTAGTCGCTCAGTGTATTTGTCTACAGTTTGAGTAAGTATGACTCGTGCGCGACTAAAAGTCGCGTTTCCAATATCTTGAAATTTAAATCAAGACCTACCTCTAAAAATTTAAAACCTTTAAAAACAATGGCTTGATAGAGTGCTAAGAAATAGTTTAGAATACTCTTTTTATTAAAGAGGTTAAAAGCTAAAACATGCAGTTAAAAAAGATACTTACCATAGCCGCGTATATTATATGTTTGAGTCCTTTTATGGCTCCCCAAGCACAGGCAATGGAAAAAGGCTTAGCAAGCTATTATGCACATAAATTTCAGGGTAGAAAAACAGCTAACGGTCAAAGGTATGACAAGCAAAAATTTACCGCCGCACATAAAAGTTTAGCGTTCGGTAGTAAAGTTAAAGTAACGAATTTACGCAATAAACGCTCTGTGATTGTTACGATTAATGACAGAGGGCCTTTTGTGAAAAAGCGGATAATTGATTTATCTTATATTGCCGCTAAAAAACTGGGTCTAACTAAATCAGGCATTGCACCAGTTAAAGTTACAGTTTTGAAAGGAAAATAATATAATTAAAGCGTGAAAATATGAAGCGGGTTATTGAAACTGCGCATTGAATTTCAGACCTCTGAGGTTTTTAAAACCTCAGAGGTCTTTTTTTTAGCTTGGCTTTTACAAATATCAGGATTTTTCAGTACTTTCTTTTGCAGCTTCCGCCGCTTCTGCTTTACGATACTGCATAGAAGAATAAACAGATAGACCAATAAATGTCACCCCAATCAAGCCTGTAAAGACTTCTGAAATGTGCATGACCATGCTCAATAGCATAATGGTTGCTAATGCACCAATCGCATAATGTGCACCGTGTTCTAAAAAGATATATTCATCTAAAGTACCTTTTTCGACGAGGAAAATAGTCAAGGAACGTACAAACATTGCACCGATCGCCAAACCGACCATGATCACAACCACATCTTTAGTGATTGCAAATGCACCGATTACCCCATCAAATGAGAAACTCGCATCCAGCACTTCTAAATAAACAAATGCCATCACCCCTGAGCGTTTTAAAACTTTACCCGCGACTTCTTTTTCTGTGCCTATTTCTAATAATTCAATACTGCTAATTAACACATATAAGACAATACCGCCTAAACCCGCTAAAAGGGCTGATAATTTTTCTTCTTCGGGCAAGAAGAGGTGCATGATTAAGATAGCAAATAGTGCGATGACAATTTCTGCGGAATCAAGCTTGCCAATTTTGAAAAGTTTTTGCTCTAGTTTTTCTAACCACAAGACTTCTTTTTCGTGGTCGAGAATAAAATATAAAAAAACTAATAATAAGAAAGTTCCACCAAAGGCAGAAATTTGAATGTGTGCAGAGGTTAAGAAAGATGAATATAGCTCTGGTTCTGCAACCGCCATATAAGCGACTTTAAATACCCCTAAATCGGCTGCCATAGCGACGATGACGACAGGAAAGACTAAACGCATACCGAGAACAGCGATTAACATTCCCCATGTTAAAAAGCGGTGTTTCCATACATTGTCCATATCTTTTAATACGCCCGCATTCACCACGGCATTATCAAAAGATAAGCTAACTTCTAAGACCGCTAAAATAGCCGCAATAGTGACAGCAGGTATTCCACCCCAAAGCAAAGCAATGAACAGGCCGATACCTGTAACGATAAACGAATATTTAAAATGCTCCATAATGAATCCTTAATTATTATTTTAAAAGGATAATGGTAGCAGAATTACTCATTAAATTAATAATTGATGATTATCAATTGTTAATTATTAATTAAAATAGCGGGTCGGGTCGTCTATTCTTGCGTGTTCAAAACCTATCTTACGCAAACGACAGGCATCGCAGACTCTACAGGCTCGACCTTGTTTGTCGGCAGAATAGCAAGAAACGGTATGTTTATAATCGACACCTAAGGCTGTGCCTTGCTGGATAATTTCGGCTTTGGTTAAGTGAATTAAGGGGGTATGAATTTTGATGACTTCGCCTTCTACGCCTGCTTTAGTCGCAAGATTGGCGAGTGTTTGAAAGGCGTTAATAAATTCAGGACGACAATCAGGGTAGCCAGAATAATCAACCGCGTTGACTCCGATAAAAATATCATCAGAATGTAAAACTTCTGCCCAGCCTAACGCAAAAGATAAAAAAATCGTATTTCTAGCGGGAACATAGGTAACAGGTATGCCTTCCTGTGGAGTATTGGGAACGGCGATATGTTCATCCGTCAAGGCTGAACCACCTATGGCGGCAAGCCCTAAATCAATGATTTTATGATCTAAAACTTGATAATGTTCGGCAATTTTTTTTGCGGCATTAAGTTCTGCATTATGGCGTTGACCGTAATTAAAGCTTAAGGCGTAGCAGCTAAAACCTTGTTGTTTAGCAAGGGCTAAAACAGTGATGGAATCTAAACCGCCTGATAGCAGAATAATGGCTTTTTTCGACATGAATTACTTACCTTGAGCATCTGCCCACAGGTATTTATGAAGTTGAATTTGAAAACGGACAAGTAACCTGTCCTGTAGGATTTTATCAGCGAGTCGTTCGGGGGACATTTGTCCCACCACAGGCGAAAATAACACCTGACAACGATTTGTTAAATCATATTGCACTAATATTTTTTTAGACCAATCGTAATCATCATCATTGCCAATGACAAATTTAAGCTGATCTTCGGCGGTTAAATAATCAATATTTTGATAATGATTTCTGGATAACTCCCCTGAGCTTGGGGTTTTTAAATCCATAACTTTGATAATGCGCGAATCAACTTTGGACACATCTAACGCACCACTGGTTTCTAGTGAAACCAGATAGCCTTTGTCGGCTAATTGAGTCATTAAAGGATGAACCGCAGGCTGTGAGAGAGGTTCTCCGCCTGTTACCGTAATATATTTTGCGCCGTATTTCTCGACATTAGCAATGACTTCATCTAGCGGGATTTTTTCTCCCCCAGTAAAGGCATAACTCGTATCGCAATAAACGCATCTTAATGGACAACCTGTCAGACGAATAAATACTGTAGGCAAGCCTACAGTATTTGATTCACCCTGCAAGGAATAAAAAACTTCAGTTAGACGTAAATAATCTATCACACTTTCCTTAAACGATAGCCTAAAAGATTATAGAGCTGCCTGAGCTTTCTTTTGCATTGCTAAAGACGCTGCTGTAGTACCAGGATAAGCAACGATAACATAGTCTAAATATTCTTTAGCTTTGATTCTGTTGTTCAATCCTAATTGTACAAAACCCAGTTTTAACAAAGAATCAGGAACTTTGTCGCTTTTTGGGTAAGTTTGAACAACTTTGTCAAAGGCTTGCATTGCCGATTGTTTGTTACCTTGAACAAGAAAGGCTTCACCTAACCAGTATTGCGAATTATCAGCAAGATCACCAGTAGGATAATCTTTTATAATGCCTTGAAACTCTGCAATAGCTTGATTAAAGTTACCTGATCTTAATGTTGCATAAGCATTTGTATAGCGTGCTTTTTCTCCGCCTAAGGCAATCGGTGTAGAAAGAGTTGGGGTCGCAACATAAGGGTTTGAATTAAACGGTGATACCGAAACAGGGGCTATCGGCGTTGTTGTTGTGCCAAAAGTTCTCGCAGTTAGCGCATTTAGTCTTTTATCTATATTTACATTAATAGCATTTTGAGATTGTTGCAAGCCATTAATAGCTTGACCTTGCTGGTTTACCGTAGCTTGAATTTGAGCAAGCGAACCTTGCAATTGATTCAAGCGCGTTGTTAATTGATAGCTTGCAGGATCCGTATAAGTTGCCGAAGGTGCCGCGACAGCAGGTGGATTGTAAGTGTAACCCGTAGATGCCGCAGTCGGAATCGTCATCATAGCTGAACGGCAAACCGTTGAGTTATCCAAAACGGGAGGTAGCATTGCATTATTATCAGCAAAAGCAGCACTACTTGCGCTAGCACATGCGGTTAATATTATAAAGTGTGATATTTTCATTTGTTAGTCCTCTGATAGATTAATTTTACACGTCGATTAAGTTGCCATGCGGCTTCATTATGACCAGAAGATGCAGGTTTTTCTTCGCCATAACTCATGATTTCTAGCTGCCCTTTAAAAACTCCTTTAGCTTCCATCATTCTTGCAACTGATTTTGCACGCTCTTCGCCTAAGGCAATATTATATTCACGAGAGCCGCGTTCGTCAGCATGTCCTTCTAAAATAATTATTTGATCAGAATGCGCTCGCAGATATTCGCTATATTTATTTATGACAGGGATAAACTGGGGTTGTACCTGACTACTATCATACATAAAATAAATAATATTCTTCGATGATGACGTTGCAATAGCATTATTATTCGTAGTGTTTGAGACACTATTTTGATCTTTACTACCAAAAACCCCCGCACTCAATCTGTCAGTCGCGGTAATATTGCTATTATTTGTTCCTTGCAATAAAGGATCATACGGTGCAGTCGTATTATAACCACTAGTCGTTGTAGTACCGTTTTGCTTATAAGGGTTGATAGCAGCATTATTTGGATTATAACCATCAATTGAAGCATCAATGACACCGCTTTGACCACTATTGATAAGTCCTGGATCATTATCACCCGTAGAACTACAAGCAGATAAGAATGCAGTTGTTAAAGCTAAAGCTATCACTGTTTTGTTAATTCTCATCTTTGATTCTCCATTCTATGAGTATAGTTTATACGGCCTGTCATCATAATGTTATAAAAGTAGTTCCTATTAAGATTATTTGTTATCAATAAAATCTCTAAAATGGTTTCTTGTTTTATGAACTCTTGGGCAACAAGTATAGTAAATATTAAATTTCACGTAATAAAAATTTAAAAAAATCTAAGAATTATTGTTTAATAGTATGATACATTCCAAAAAAACAATAATATACTCAATAACTTATAAGTCAATTACTTAGGTTCTAAACCTCAAGTGTTAGATTAAATAGTGGGCATGGGTTGCCAGCCTTATTATGCTAAGGGACTCAGAAATTAATAATCTACCATGAAGCTCATGGAGAAAAACCTTCATGTGCTTCATGGTTATAAAACTTACAAGGGGTAGATTATTTATTTCTCGCTCCCTAAGGTGCCCAAGCAGGCTCTCGTACTTCTGGATTTTGAAATTCTAATTTTTGTTTAATTCTGCCGTCAATGGAAACCGCCGATAAAATGCCTCTATTACCTTTGCGTGCAGCATATAGCACCATTGAGCCATTGTTTGAAAAACTAGGGGACTCATCCAAACTACCCGAAGTCAAAACATTAAGAGAACCAGAAGCAAGATTCATAATAGCAATTTTATAGCTGCCGCCATTCGCATGTACCATCACAAGCTTTGAGCCATCAGGCGAAAAACTTGCATTGGCATTATAATCGCCTCTCATCGTTAAACGATGGGGATTACCGCCGTTACTCGATATTTTATAAAGCTGTGGTTTACCTGATTGGCTAGACGTAAAAACAATCGTCTGACCATCAGGCGACCATGTTGGTTCCGTATTAATCGCAGCACTGCGTGTTAATTGCGTTAATTGCTTGCTGGCTAAATTCAAGATATAAATATCAGGGCTACCACCTTTAGATAAAGTTAAAGCTAGCTTACGACCATCAGGTGACCACGCAGGCGCACCGTTAATACCACGATAAGACGCAATTTTAATTCGCTGCCCCGTTGCAAGGATTTGTATAAAAATAGCCGCTCTATGATTTTCAAAAGAAACATAAGCAATTTTTTTGCCATCAGGTGACCATGCGGGTGACATAATAGGCTCTTGAGAGGAGACGATCGCTGCGGCATTATAGCCATCCACATCAGCAATCTGTAACTTATAAACTTTATTGTCTATCTCGCCACTGCTACTGACAAAAGCAACTTTTGTCCCAAAGACCCCTTTATTACCCGTGAGTTTTGCATAGACTAAATCACTAATTTGATGAGCAGCCCGACGTAAACCGTTAGCTTCCGAAGTGATTTTATAATCCATGATTTGCTCGCCTTTAGACACATCGAGCAATTGGAAAAATATTTGATAACTTCCGCCCATAGGCTGAATTTTACCAATTAATAAATATTCCTGACCTAAAATCTGCCAGTTTCTAAAAACAATTTCATTCGGTGAGCTAGGCTTAGACAGCATTTCGGCTTCTGCCAAGGTTTTAAAATAACCACTACGACTTAAATCAGCCTGAACCACTGCTGAAACATCTACAGGTAAGCTAGAGTTTGAACCGAAAGGGACAACAGCAATAGGAACAGTTGTCTCAAAGGCTTTGGTAATATCAATATTTAATTCTTCTGCCGAGGTGATAGGCGTGTAAATTGCAATTAGACCAAGAAGGGTTAAGTGTTGTAGAAATTTCATAAGGCTACCATCGCTTTAAAAATATAGTGTTCTAATGATACGCAATATCACAAAGGTTTAAAGGTAAAAGTAAAAGATTTAAACTTTTCTTCAAATAAAGTTGAGTCAGACGGTACGGGTAAAGGACTTGCCTTGCGTACCGCATTAAGTCCTGAACGGTCAAACAAGGAGTCACCACTACTACGCGCAATCGTTGCACTAATCACTTGCCCTGACGCTGTAAGTTTAACTCTAATCTTACAAGACAAGCCTTGAGTCATAGAAATAGGCCGATTCCAGCTTGCTTTTACTTTACGCCCAAGTGCAGCCATAACCCTTAAAATTTCTCGCTGATTTTGCGCAGCTTTTAATTGACCTGCTTGAGCAGCTTGTTGTTCGGCAAACCGTCTTTGGGTATCTTCCTGCATTTGTCGTTCTAATTGCGCCTTTCTAGCCGCTTTAGCAGCAATGGCTTCTTGCTGGTGACGAATAGTATCCGCTTGTTGCTGAATAATTTTTTGCTGACGCGCAGCTTCGGCTTTAGCCGCTTGTTGTTGACGACGAACGGCATCTGCTTTTTGTTGGGCTATTTTTTTCTGACGATCAATTTCAACTTGTTGTGACTGTTGGTTACGACGCGCCATATCTGCGGCAATTGCAGCTTCAAGTCGTTTTTTTTCCTTTTCTTTATCTTTTACCTGTTTTATTTTCGCTAATCGAGCAGACTCGGCAGCTTTTTCTTTCTTAATAGCTGCTTGACGTACCGCTTCTTTTTTAGCTTTTTGCTTTTTGATTTTGGCTAATTCTTTCTTTAAAGCTTTTTTCTGTTTCAACTTTTCAGCATCCACAGCAGCTTTTTGTTTTTTTATTTTTTCAGATTCAACGGCTTTCTGACGTATTTTTTCTTTTTTTATACGCGCTAACTCAGCAGCTAAAATTGCTTTTTGTTTAATATTTTCTACTTTTTTATCAGCAGCTTTTTTTGCTTCAGCTTCAGCCTGCTGCTTTTCCAGCTCAGCTTTCGGCTTAACTTTTTCTAATTGTTGATCTGCAATTTTTTTAGCCTCGGCTTCTTGTTCTTTTTTTAGCGTAGCGGCTTTTGCGAGAGCTTGTTGATTTTTAATTTCAGTTTCTTTTTCTTTAGCTGCTTTTTTTTCTGTTTCTTTTTGTTGTTTCTTTTTGATTTCCGCGAGACGAGTTGCTTCTTGTTTGGCTTTGATGGCTTTTTCTTGAGCAAGCTTTTTAGCTTTTTGTTCTGCGAGTTTTTTTTGCTGAATTTTTTTATCAACTAAGGGTAAACGAGGTTGTTGAGAGTTTAGTTTGGGGGGGCTTTTTTTTATGCTTGTGGTTTTAGGCAGCTTAAATGCTTTGAGTTGCTGTTCTATTTCAGCTTCACTCAACATAACCGCTTCGATAACCCCGCCTTTTTTAGCCGCCACCTCAGGCTTAAAAGTAAAACTAAAAGCAAAGAACAAGAGCAATACGAAATGTAATGCCATTGCAGATACAAAGGCAAGGTTAAATTTACTAGTATCCACCATTTTACTGCTCGTCTGGTGTCGTCATGAGTCCTACACGCGCAACTCCTGCCTGTTTTAAAGCCGCCATCACGCTAACAACATTACCGTAATCGACTGCTTTATCACCGCGTATATAAATTTGCACTTGTGGGTTTTCATTATAAATAGCCACAATTCTTAACAATAAATCATCTAGTAAAACCGCTAAAGCCTTATCACCTGTTTCACTTAAATAATACTGTCCATCTTCTTTAATACTGATAATAACAGGTGGCTTTTCATTTTGTTCAACAGGACTACCACTAGCAACGGGTAAATCCACTTCCACGCCACTTTGTTGTAGCGGAGCTGTTACCATAAAAATAACCAGCAAAACCAGCATAACATCAATGTAGGGGACTACATTAATTTCTGAAATCGGTTTTCTACGCGAATTACGTGTACTCATTTGCTATGCGCCAATCTTTGTAATAACACCACAAATTCATCAACAAACATTTCATGACGACTTGCTAAACGATCTAAACGAGTTGAAAAGCGGTTATAAGCAATAACCGCAGGAATGGCGGCAAATAAACCAATCGCGGTTGCAATTAAGGCTTCGGCAATACCTGGTGCGACTTGCGTCAAGGTGGCTTGTTGCATATTCACCAAGGAACGAAACGCATTCATAATCCCCCAAACTGTTCCAAATAAACCAATATAAGGGCTGGTAGAGCCTACGGTTGCTAAAAAAGGCAATGACTCATCAAGACGATCTAATTCACGACTTAACTCAATTTTCATGGCACGTTGCGCACTTTCGACTAATACCGCAGGTTCAACATCGCCCTTTTGGCGCATTCTTGAAAATTCGTTATAACCACTTAAAAATATTTTTTCGATGCCTTCGGGTTCAAACTCTTTAGCGGTTAGTTTTTTATACAGCTCGGTAAGTTCCACCCCTGACCAAAATTCTTTTTCAAAATCATCGGTCACGCTAAATGATTGTTTTAGCTCTTTACGTTTAAAAAAAATGAATGTCCATGAAATTATCGACGCTGCCAGTAAAATCAGCATCACAAACTGTACGACTAAACTCGCATCTTTCACTAGATTGAAAATAGATAAATCAATATTCATTTTTTTAACTTTAATAGTAAGTGCTTGAAATTGGGAAGTTCGGATTGAAATCGTTTTTAACGATTGATAGCTAAAGGTTAGCCTATTCTTGAAATTCTGCTATTAATTTCGCTGGAATGGCTTTGGGTCGCATGGTTTGAGCATCTAAGCAGGCAATCTTAATCGTTGCTTTGGATAGCAGTGTATCGCCTCGATTAATCGTTTGCTCAAAGACTAAACTTGCTTTTTTAAGAAGGCTAATCTCAGAAGTAACTTCAATTTGCTCATTAAAACGAGCGGGACTTAAATAATCGACATTTACCGAACGCACAGCAAAAATGACCTTATCATTGACCATTAGTTCATCTTGTTCAAAACCTTTAGCGCGTAACATCTCGGTTCTAGCGCGTTCATAAAATTTTAGATAATTAGCATAAAAAACTACGCCGCCTGCATCGGTATCTTCGTAATAAACCCGAATAGGCCAGATAAATTTTGCCATGTTTTAAATGTAAGGAGGGTGGGGTGCGAATAATTAGAAGTCTACGAAAAACACAAAAATATTTATTTTATTTAAAAAGTTCGCGCTTTTCGTGTCTTTCGTGGACAAGATTAAGGGTAAGTGTTCAGTCCCCCTCTTAAAAAAAGAGGGGT
>WTBX01000407.1 GCA_013138855.1 Methylococcaceae bacterium | reverse complement strand
GGTGCCGAAACGACTGGAATGCTCGCCACCTTCTCCTGAGTTACTTAATGCGCCAGCAATATTTGTACCTTGTGCCACCGCTTCATGTGCATCGGCTAATAATGCACCGTGACTCATCGCACCAGAGGCTAAAGTTGCGGTAATTTCATGGGCTGGTTGAACAGCATTTAAATCAATAAAATTACGCGCAGTTTTAATCGTCACTAGATAATTACTTAACAGTTCATTCTCAGAAACCGTCAAACTAATTGAATTAGCACTCACCTCAGCAGAGAAACTCTCTTCACCAAAACGCTTAGCAAAATGAGCAACTAAAGCTTGTAAACGTGCTTCGCTGTTATTTTCAGTAAAAGTCACAACAAAGCCATCCGCTTTCGCAGTTACTTTTAAACCACGAATTAAATAATTATTATTTCCGCGTAGATTTTGTTTATTTAAAATTAAATCAAAAGCATCAACACTTTCTGCTTTAGAAATATCAGCAGGAAAATCGACAATATCACGCAATGCCGCAGGACGTGAATCACGCTCTAAATAAAGGTTGCGAGTAAAACTGCGATAGGCAGGGGTAATGCCGAATGAATCAATTTGTTCTGGCGTGCGTTTGTCATAACCAAAATCGGTATAGGCCGTATCTTTGGCTTCGGGCGATTTTTGTTGGGGAATATATAAAATGTCCTCATCGGTCATATTAATGTATTCACGAACTGCGGTATTACCAAACGTATGCCCCGCACCTTCTTGACGTTCTTTAAATAAACCTAAGAATGGAATATCTTTTTCTTCAGAAATACTTAAGGCTTTACGATGCCATTCTGCGGCACTGGCAGCAATATCGGCATATTGTACACCGCCAACTGAGGCGTGAATGTTTGGGAAATACGGTTTTAATTTAGGCTCATTAGTATCTAAATAGTTAGACTCAAAAAACTCGCCGCCGATATAACTTTCAGCGGTACATAAACCGAATTTTCCCATCGTTTTCATCAACGATTTAGCCAAGCCTTTTTGGAAATTATCCAAGGCTTTTTGCTGTGCGTCTTCTGGGTAATGACTGATGACGCGGTTATGCACACTTAATGGGCAGATTGCCGAAGCACCAAAACCTAAAATGGTAGCAACATCATGAGGACTCGCCGCTTGTCCTGTTTCCGCAATAAGCGAAGAACTGAAACGTAAACCTTGCTTAACTAAATGTTGGTTTGCTGCTGAAACCATTAATAAAGCAGGAATCGCAGCATTTGCCGCCGTGATGTTTTTATCACTTAAAATAATAATGCTGATATTATCGCGTGCCGCTTGTTCAACTTGCTCACAAACTTCTAATAAAGCTGTTTCCAAGGCATCAGAATTTGCTTTAGCATCATCAAAAATCGGTGTATATAACATATCCAATGTTTTTACACTGACGGTATTTTGTTTGCGAATTTGTTCTAACTGCGGACGTTGCAATACAGGCGAATCAATCACTAATTGCTTGCTTTCACCCGCTGCAAAAGTGGGTTTTGCACCTAAGGCGACCCGCAAAGTCATACCGTCACTTTCGCGCAATGAATCTAGCGGTGGGTTAGTAACCTGCGCAAAACGCTGACTAAAATAACGCGACATGCCCCCTTCCGCGCTAGACAAAGCATTAGGGGTAACGCCATAGCCCATTGCCGAAACTTTCTCTAAACCCACTTGCAACATCGGGTCTAGTAAAAATTTAAAACTTTCCTGATTTAAGGAATACGCGGTATGTTGCTGCTCGATTGATAAAGGATGCTGATTATCAACCGCTGACAATTCGACTTTATCTAATTCAGATAAATGAATACAGCTCGCTTTTAATAAAGCTTTATAATCTTTTTCTTGCGCTAGGCGTTCCATGACCTGATGGCTATCGTAAGCCTTACCTTTTTCATGGTCAAAATAGAGCATTCCACCCGCTTCAATACGTCCACGCTTTAAAACAGTTTCTGGCGGAAAGTCGATTTGCCCCGCTTCTGACATCACCGCTAAATACTCTTCGGTTTCTACAGAACGCAAGGGACGCAGACCTAAACGATCAAGACGCGCACCGACACGAATCCCATCATTAAAAATCAATGCCGCAGGCCCATCATTTTTTTCTTCATACAAGCTGAAATATTCCAGCATCGCACGAACATCTTCCGATAAAGTTGAATCGTTTTCCCACGCAGGCGGCATCATCGCTAACACCGCAGTGACAATATCTAAATCATCTTCATTAATACGGCGGGTTAAGGTCTGATCTAAACGCCCTGAATCTGATTGGCCACATGGAAAAATAACCGATTTATTTTTTTGTCTCGCAATCGCACTTTCGCTTAAACGGTTTTTCTTATCGGTATTTAACTCACCGTTATGCGCCATATAGCGGAACGGCTGCGCCATCATCGTGGCAGGTGCAGTATTAGTGGAAAAGCGGGTATGGAAAAATAAAGTGCAAATTTCGTGGTCTTTATCGTATAAATCCTTGAAATAAGGGATCACTTCATTAGAATTTAAACGCGCCTTATAAACCTGAGTGCGTGTACTCATCGACAAAGGATAAAAGCCGCGTAGTTCATCACGGGTAAAGCCTTCCGCCTCAATCGCTAATAAAACATTTTGAACATATTTTTCAAACTCATCATGAGTTGCATCCTTTAAATCATCAGGGCGAGCAAAAACAAGCTGTTTAATAGGTAACTGTGCTTTTACAGCGGCAGGATTAAGTACGCTATTATCAACAGGAATATCGCGCCATAAAATAATAGGCAAACCAGACTTTTCCAGCTTTTCTTCAACTAATTTTCTTGCATCAGAATCATATTTATCATGCTTTTCTGGAAAGAAAAAATTCGCCACTCCAAACTGACCTAACTCAAGATCAGATTTTTTAGTAATTTTACGAAAAAACTTAAGCGACAAATCAATATTAACCCCCGCACCGTCACCAATGCCTTCTGCACTCATGCCGCCACGATGTGGAATAGTACAAAGTGCCTCATGCGATTTAATTAATAAATCATGAGTTTGCTTACTTTGTTTATGGGTAATGAACCCAACTCCGCAGCTGTCCTGCGATAAATCAGCGTTATAAAGCATTTTATTTGTGCCTGTATTCTGGGGATTTCTAATCATAGTTGCCTGATTCTATCGAAACTGTATTTACTTAAATAGCAAGCCCGTGTAGTGTTTTTTCGCTACGCATGATAGAGTTCTAATATTAAGTACTTACCAAGTGGTCTTTTATTATAAACATCTTAAAAGCTTTCCTTTCCACAAAGTAATGCTATAAGTGAAACCTTCGCATGTTAACATAATATTAAGCAACTGTCATTTTGTGACAAATGAATAAAAAATCAAAGTTCATTCAAAAAAAACGAAGATCCATCCTTCGTATCCATTATTAACCTCAGACCCTAAACTAAGTTAAATGACTCAAAATTTCGATATTATAATTGTTGGTGGTGGCATGGTTGGTGCAGCCGTTGCTTGCGGTTTAGGGGGCAGTCATTTAAAAGTCGCCATCATAGAAAAAAATATCCCTGAAGCCTTTGCTGACGAGCAAGCCCATGATTTACGTGTTTCCGCATTAAGTATCGCCTCTAAAAATATATTAGAAACCGTTGGTGCATGGCAAGGGGTTTTAAATCGCCGCTATTGTCCTTTTAAAAGAATGCGTGTTTTTGAAACCGCAGGCGATACTGAGTTTTGTAGCGATGATATTCAACGTGATGAGCTAGGTTTTATTGTAGAAAACAGAGTCACTCAATTAGCTTTATTAGATAGATTACAAAAATTTGAAAATATTAGTTTATTTGCACCTCATAGCATCAGTAAAATAGATTATTCTTTGACAGAAACATTAATTGAACTTGACGATGGTCAACAACTAAAAACTAAGGTATTAGTTGCGGCTGACGGTGGACAATCACGGGTTAGACAAACCGTAGGCTTAGGTGTTACTAGTTGGGATTATGAGCAACACGCTTTAGTGATTTATGTCGAAACGGATTATCCACAACAAGACATTACATGGCAGCGTTTTACCCCCAGCGGTCCTCAAGCCTTTTTACCTTTAACGGATAATTACGGCTCACTTGTTTGGTATAATTCAGCCGATGAAGTTAGGCGTTTAAAGGCATTGTCTCATGAGGCACTCAAGCAGGAATTAACAGCGGCTTTTCCTGATTGCTTGGGAGAATTGACCCAAATCTTAGCTGTTGCGAGTTTTCCGTTAAAACGTCAACATGCTCAACACTATGTTAAGCAAGGCGTAGCTTTAGTCGGTGATGCTGCACATATGATTAATCCACTTGCAGGTCAAGGCGTAAATATTGGCTTATTAGATGCGGCGGCCTTAGCAGAAGTGTTAATTGAAGCGGCTAATAACAAGGAAGATATAGCCGATGTTAGCGTATTAAAACGCTATGAAGATTTACGCCGTAATGAAAACTTAAAAATGATGACGGTGATGGATGCTTTTTATCGTCTATTTAGTAACGACATCGCTCCCGTTAAATTTTTAAGAAATTTAGGCTTAGGTTTAGCAGAGCGTGTATCCCCCTTAAAAAATAGAGTCATGAAAGCAGCGATGGGCTTAGAAGGCAAGCTGCCGAAACTTGCGCGTGGTGAGTCATTATTTTAAAAATTTTATACCGTCAGATTTCCTTTTGGAACTTATCTGAGCATTAATTCTTCTTGTTTTGATAAATTTTCAAGAGACTCTATATTTTTTATAAAATTTATCTATTATTTTTAAAAATTCATCAGGCAACTTTTGCTTGCTATGCTGAACGATTTTTTCAGGAACTTGCTGATAAAAAGCCTCTGCAATACTCCCTGCAATACAGGCCATTGTATCGCTATCGCCCCCTAGCGATATTGCATTTCGAATACTTTCTTCAAAGTTATTGGATTCTAAAAAGGCAATAATGGATTCAGGCACAGATTTTTGACAGGAAACTTCAAAAACATAAGAGGGTCTTATTTCCTCTAAACTTCGCTCAAGATTGTAATCAAAGCGATTGCTAATTTCCTTTTTAATCACCTCTTTATCAGCCCCTGTGCGAGCCAGATAAATTGCCAGAGCCACCGCCTGAGCTCCCTTTATACCTTCGGGATGATTATGAGTGACTTCGGCACTCTTTTTCGCCTGCTCTAAAACAGTTTCAACCGAATCAAAAGCAAAACCAACAGGGGAAACACGCATAGCCGAACCATTGCCCCAGCTATTATAAGGCTCATAACTGGGAGACTGTAGCCAGTTATAAAAGTTGCTTCCATAACCTGCCGTGTAATTATTTCCAAAACGCTTTAGCGCAACGGCATAATCCACATTTTCTAAAATTGAATAGGCAATAGCGACAGTTAATACCGTGTCATCGGTATAGTCACATTTATTACCAAACAACACAAAATCAGTTATTTTAATAGGGTTCCATTCATAAATAGAGCCAATAATATCACCAGAAATAGCACCTAACATAGTCTTAGCCTTTGTGTTCTAAGGGAGCGAGAAATAAATACTCTACCCATTATAAGTTTTATAACCATGAAGATCATGAAGGTTTTTCTCCATGTTATTCATGCCCTTCATGGTAGATTATTAATTTCTGAGTCTAAACAAAAAGAAAATCGGGCAGCCTTCATTTCTCGGTTTACACTTGCCTACAAAAGACACAAAAAATATCCCTGAAAATTAAGGTTTTCGTGTCTTTCGTGGATATTTATTTACTACCGCACATATAAACTACTCTTTCACTTTTATGAAAGATGCCAGAACTAGCCTCTGCTATTTTACTTCTGCAACAAAAGCACCAGAAAGATTACTTTTTGCTTCATCAGGTAACACTATCTTTATTTTTCCTGAAATAAGATTTCCCTCCTGTTTTCCAAACTCAAGCGTCATTGCATATTTACTTATAAATATTTCTGTTTCAGGCAGATCTTTACCTTTAATTTTATAGCCTATGTGAACATGGGGATCTTTAGAGCTTGGATTAGAAGTTACATTATATTTTTTCCCATCCATTGTTTCGCCGTCTTTAAGAAAAAGAAAAACCAGCAACTCTTGATCGGCAAAAAAATCTTTCCCTTGCCTAAGATGAAGAATGCCGCCCTGAACATAAGCTTTTTCAAGCTCAAAAGACTCGCCGTGGATTTTTCCTTTCACCTTACCTTTAATGTTTGCCAAAAGCTCTACATATTTAGAAGTTTCTACGGGCTTAGAAATCTCAGCGGTGCTTAATCCAAGTTTTTTACTCATCTCTGGAAAAGCTTTTTTAGCTGCGGCAACCTCTTTTTCATAATCGAACAAAGGGACCATTTCTCCTGAAACATGAATAACCGAATGCCCCGTATTTCCAAACACTTTCTGGTTAAAATAGTCATCTGAAGGCCCGTCTTTTTGCAAGTCACGACCCTCTTCAGCCGCTTTGCGTAAGGCATCGGTGTCTTCTAAAAGTGCTTCAACAACCGCTAGTATCTTATCCCCATCTATCGTTAAAGAGGCACTGTTTTCGTTAATCTTTTCAACATTATTAATTTTGTCTATTTGCCCTGGCAAATGAAATATCACCTCATCCTTAAAGCCTTTGAGCATCACACTCATCATCGCTATAAACTGTTTTCCCTCAAGCTGAGATTTTTTTACTTGTTCGTCAATTTCCTGTTCTGTCAATTTTTTAAAATTGGCGGCTGATTTCTTATCCTCTTCCTTTTCCCATGTAAGCAGCATTCCTTTATCATCTTGTTTCAAGGTGACATTTTTGCCCGACTTAAGATTACCGCCAATATGGAGTTCATTAAAAGATTTGAAATAGGCCGTTCCCTTGAAAACAAGTTTATTTTCATCATTAACCTTATAGGAAACATCTTCCCATACCTCAACACCGTCTGAGTTTTCCAGAATATTTTTCACCGCTTTTTTTGCCTTTTCCTCAGCAGTAGATGATTTCTTTTTTTCGCCCTTATTCAAGGAAAAACTCATGGCGGGGTCAAGTGTTTGTTTAGATTCATAAACAACCATCCCCGAACCATCAGGGTTAAGCGTTATTTCTTTTTTCGTTTCAAAACATCCCGTGAAAGTAAAAAGAATTATTGCAAGCACTATTAATCTTGTCATTAATTTCATTGTTTTCTCCTTCTAAATCTATTTTTAATAATTAAGAGTTTGAGGGTAAGTGTTCAGTCCCCCTCTTAAAAAAGAGGGGTTAGGGGAGATTTTATTAAATAAATCCCCCTCCAATCCCCCTTTTCCAAAGGGGGAGGTGAATACTTACGTTTGAGGCATATCAACAAACCTTTAGCGGAATATTTTAGAAAAACCTAAGAAACGTGTTTAAATTTTTCAGGGCTTAAACGTTGAGCCTTCCAATATTTTCGTGACCAATATTTACTTTTTAAACTTGAGGTAGTGACACCTCGACTGGATGAAGCATGAATAAATTTATTATTATTTAGATAAATTCCAACATGTCTTACTCTACGGCCAGTTTTAAAAAAGACTAAATCGCCCGTTTTTAATTTATCTTTAGGAATGGTTTCACCTAACTTCACTTGTAAGGCTGTATTACGAGGTAATTTAACCCCAAATTGCTCTAAAAAAGTTAAATAAACAAACCCCGAACAATCTACTCCTTTTTTACTAAGACCGCCCCATTTATATTTAACGGATTCCCATTCTTCAAAAGATTTGTTCAATGATGCTATTGACCATTTTAACGGTTTTTTTAAATCCTTCTTAACAACAATGGGTTTAACTTTTTCTGTTAATTCTGGTGTGCCTGCGCACCCCACTAAAAATAAGATAGCGAGCAGGGTTAAAACTTTAATCATCTTTAATATTATTTAAAATCTACTGTCAAAACTGACGGAAAAAACGTTCTACCATATCAAACTACTCATTAGTGAACAAATAATAATAGCAGTCTTAAAAAATAAATTAATCAAAAAAGTTAAACTATCTTATTAAGTTTACACTTTAACAATTTGATTAATATATAATAATTAGTTAAGAATAGTTGATATTTAAAATTCGTCCATTATTCTTAAACATAAAATGAATTATTATTCAGTTTTTACAAAAATAGTGGTATCACTTAAGTCCGCTTATTATTATTTTTAATGCTCTCAAAAATATTTAGGAATGAAGATTAAATAATATCCGAAACTTAAAATATATTTTCACCATGAAGCGCATGAAGAACATGAAGATGAAATCTTTAAAACTTCATGTTCTTCATGCCCTTCATGGTTTATAAGTTTTACTAAGTTGACTGATATAGTTTCGTAAGTTATTAAAATCGCATTCCTTAAGACTCATCAAGATTTCCCGTGAAAATATGGCGTGAGGGCTGCCAGTCCTTTTGCTAAATTACTTCTATTCCACGGAAGATACCGAAGAACCCTATTTAATCGAGGATTTACCCAATGAAAATCGTTGCTTTTTCTGACACGCATATGCGACATTGTGAAATCGTCATGCCAGAAGGTGATTTATTAATTTTTGCAGGTGATATGTGTCGTTTTGGTGAACTAGATGAAATTAAAGACTTCAATCAGTATCTATCCTCATTGCCACACCCTTACAAAATTGTCATTGCGGGTAATCATGACTGGCCTTTTGAATCGCAGTCTTTAGCGGCGCAACAGCTTTTAACCGAAGCAATATATTTGCAAGATAATGCTGTTGAAATTGAAGGTCTTAAAATATATGGGAGTCCATGGCAACCAGAATTTTTCTCATGGGCGTTTAACTTGCCAAGAGGTAAGTTGTTACGAGAAAAATGGGACTTAATTCCCGTTGACTGCGATATTTTGATTACTCATAGTCCACCGTTTTTAATACGGGATCAGCTAAAAAATGGCGAGCATGTTGGCTGCGAAATGCTAAAAACTGCACTAGAAACGACTATCAAACCCAAAGTGCATATTTTTGGACACATACATGAAGCTTACGGGCTTTATGAAACAAATGAAACTACCTATGCCAATGCTTGCTTATGTACCGAGTATGCAGGCGCATTGAATTCACCGTTGGTAATTGAGCTAAATTGAAATAGAGCTGGCTTTTATACTTTTAAAATAAGTAAAATACCCGCAATGATTCCTAAAAGATGAACCACGGTATTGCTATGATTAAAACTAAAATGAAATAAAAACATACTGCTTTGTAATACTGCCCAAAAACCGAGAAATAATAACCCTATTTCTCCGCGCTTTATTTTAATGATGCACAGCACTAAAAACACACCCGCTGCCATATTGATAATCGGTAGTATTTTTTGCTCTTTGGGAAAATAAAATTCTAAAAGATGCCCTGCTCCTTGGACAATCAACCAAAGAGCAAGGAGTACTAGTCCTATATATTTGAACATATATCACCTTTTTTCTTTTAAGAGGGCTTATTCATACTCTCCTATTAAGTTAAATAACTTCTCCATAAATACTTAAGCATTTATTGCAGCCAATATTTAAGGCCTTCTGGATTTTCCGTAAAAATACCGAAATAAGGACTAGCAGTCCTACCATGAAATATAAAATTCAAGAAAGGACTGCTAGTCCTAATGCTAAATTACTGCGATTCCACGAGAGAGCCTAAAGAGCCATATTTAAAATTAATAGTTTACCGAATCTATTGCTTTCTTATAAGTTTAGTCTGTTTTTCAGGCATAAAAAAAGGGAAGGTTAAAAACCTTCCCTTATGTTGGTAAAAACTAAGCGTTAATCTTAGAATTTAAAACCAACATAACCACCTGCTGTAAAGCCGTCTGTATCAACGCCATCGATATCATCTGGAGACCAGTGATAACGACCATCAACACCTAAAACGACACCTGGTAGTAATTCATAATCTGCACCAGCACCAAACTGCATACCAGTATTTAATACGGTTACTGCATCAGATGGAGGACTGATAATGTTAAAGTCTAAACCCATTGGGATAATCCAAGGTCTAAATTTGCTACCGTGCATGAATTTAATTTTTGGCGCAGCACTAACTCTTAATTGGTTAACTGTGACGGTTTGTTGTAAATCTAGCTGAGCCGCACCAGTACCGCCAGTATAAATATCAGCAACACCTGTGATTACGTTATCAAGTCCGCTATCTTTTCTATCGCCTAATTCAGCATACTCAATACCAAGTTCAATGCCAAAAGACACGCCATCCATCATGCCGAATAAATCATTATTCATATTGAAGTCAATTGCACCACCATAATAAAATGCATCTTCATCAGTTTGACTTGTTAAAACATCATCACTTAGACCAGCCAGACCTGTAGAGCTGCCACGAGTTTGGTTCATGCTCATCCAACCACCACGAACAAGAAATGCGTGGTCTTTAGTCGCTGTTGCTACAGGCGCAGCTTTTACAGAAGCCATCCATTGCTCTAATTCTTGAACTTTTCCAGCATTTGCACTGTTACCTTCTGATTTAAGGCGTGCAATTTCTGATTGCATAGAACGCATCATAGCCGCCATTTCGTTAACTTGGCTTTGCAAGCTACCAACTTCTGCATGATGTTGCGATTTGCTGCCCGCTGCTACTTGTGGAGAAACCATCGCTGCGGCTAAAGTTACAGAGGCTGTGGCAATGCCCAGCGCAAGTTTATTTTTCTTAAATATCATTAGTCCCCCCCAAGAGGTTGTTTGTTGTTAAATCTATTTGCTGTAATGCAACATTAGTCTATTTCACGCAAAGAATGATAGCAATAAAAGCTTTTACATACAAGTTTTACAAGGTTTTAGACAACGCTATTAAAGCCTTTTATTTCAATAACTAACTGTACCATTAGACAACATTAGAAATTTTTTGTATAAAAAAAACAACATGATTTACAAATTCATCTTATTATAATCAGCTTGTCATGAGTCTCTTTGCACTGATAGGATGCTTTGCTATTTTTATATCTAAATATTTATTCTCTTAAAATCCCAATCTTTACATTTCTCCCCTAAATTAAAAGTTATGAAAAAAACAGCGGACATCACCATTATCGGCAGTGGCATTATTGGTTTATTGACAGCAAAAGAATTAATTCAGGCAGGGCTTAGTGTAACGATCATCGAAAAGAATGCAGGCAGCGAGGAATCTTCTTGGGCAGGAGGTGGCATTTTATTACCGCTTTATCCTTGGCGACAAAAAGCAGCGATTAGTGATTTGGTTAAACAAAGTTTAAAACTTTACCCACCTTTAAGTGAGCAATTAATTAAGGAAACGCAAATCGACCCTGAATGGTATGACTGTGGTTTATTAATTAGCAAAAACCCTGATAGTGATGCTGCCATACAATGGTGCAAAAATTATAAAATAAAATATCATTCGGCTGATGCATCATTATTTAATAATCTTAATACTGAACCACAAAACCCTTTGTGGTTGCCAGAAATAGCGCAAGCACGTAATCCGCGTTTATTAAAATCAGTCAAAAAGTTTTTATTACAGCAAAAAAATGTACAGTTTATAGAAAACTGCGCACTCACAGGTATTAGCCGACAACATAATAAAATAACCACGATTAAAACGACGCAAGGGGAATTTGCGGTACAGCATTTATTACTTGCAACAGGCGCGTGGACAGGAAGATTAAATGAGCAGATTTTACCGAGTGCGATGGCCATTAAAGTCGCACCTGTCAAAGGACAGATGTTGTTATTTGAAGCTCAAAAAGGTGATTTGCCCTACATGGTTTTAGATGACAATCATTATTTAATTCCTAGACGAGATGGCAAAATTTTAGTCGGTAGTACCGTCGAGAAAACGGAATTTGATAAATTCACGACCGAAAAAGCCAAGCAAATGCTGGAAGGTTTTGCCACCACTTTAATGCCCATGCTTAAAAATGCACCGTTAATTCAACATTGGGCAGGACTACGCCCAGCGACAGAACACGGTGTTCCCTATATAGATAATCATCCCGAAATCGAAAACCTTAGTATTAATGCAGGACATTTTAGAAATGGCTTAGTGATGGCTCCCGCTTCTGCTCAATTAATGACTGACTTAATTTTAAAAAGAAACCCCGCTCTTGACCCTAAGCCTTATCAACTTACCCGAATCGACTAATTACTCAATCTATAAGCTATGAACCCTTATCTTTTATTAAAACCCGCCTTATTCAGTCTTGATCCTGAAACGGCTCACAACCTCACTTTAAAATTATTAAAATTATCTGAGCAAACAGGGCTATCAAAACTATCTGCGGCTAGTAATAGCGATCAACCTGTCACCGTAATGGGCTTGAATTTTAAAAACCCTGTCGGACTTGCCGCAGGTTTAGATAAAAATGGCGACTATATAGAAGGACTTGCTGCCTTAGGTTTCGGTTTTATTGAAATTGGTACGGTTACGCCTAGACCTCAAGCGGGAAATCCTAAGCCACGTTTATTTAGACTCCCAGAACATCAAGCGATTATTAATCGCATGGGCTTTAATAATTTAGGCGTTGAACATTTAGTAAATCAAGTCAAACAAAGCACTTATAAAGGTATTTTAGGAATAAATATCGGTAAGAATTTTGATACCGCGATAGAAGATGCAGGTTTAGATTATTTAATTGGCTTGCGTAAAAGTTATGCTCATGCGAGTTATATTACGATTAATATTTCTTCGCCGAATACCAAAAACCTACGTCAATTGCAGCAAGGTGATGAAATTAAGAAACTGTTATCTTCGTTGAAAGAAGAGCAATTAGTATTGGAAAAACGACAAGGGCGTTATGTGCCATTAGTGGTAAAAATCGCACCTGATTTAAATGATGAGCAAATCAAACATATTGCTAAATTATTAACAGAATTTTCTATTGATGGGGTGATTGCGACGAATACGACGGTAGATCGTGAAATGATTAAAGGACATCCTTTAGCTAAGGAAGCGGGCGGTTTAAGTGGCGCACCTGTTAAAGAAAAATCGACTTATGTGGTAAAAGCCTTAGCGGATGAATTAAACGGGAATACGCCTATTATTGCAGCGGGAGGTATTCTCAGTGCGGCAGATGCTCAAGAAAAAATGGATGCTGGCGCGAGCTTAGTGCAAATCTACAGCGGTTTGATTTATAAAGGCCCTAAGTTGCTTGATGAGATATTACAAAATAAATAATTAGATAACTGATGTTACGTAAGTATTCACCTCCCCCTTTGGAAAAGGGGGATTGAGGGGGATTTATTTAATAAAATCTCCCCTAACCCCTCTTTTTTTAAGAGGGGGACTGAACACTTACGATGTTACTCTTCTATGCGTAATATCAGTCATTAATTTAGTTGCGCTCGCCTAGGATCAAAGGCATCTCTGACTGAGTCGGCAAAGAGATTGGCAGCCAACACTAAAGTAAACATAAATACAAAAGAGGCACTTAATGACCACCAAACTACTGGCTCTCTCGCCATTTCTAAACGTGCGCCATTAATCATGTTACCCCAACTGTAAGTTGTCGGGTCTACGCCGATGTTGATATAGGAAAGAACGGCTTCAGCAAGCACTAGGGAGCTGAAATCCAATACTACGGAAATTAACACAATGTGCATTACGTTTGGCAAAATATGACGGAATAAAATCATGCTGCGTTTTACACCTAAGGCTTGTGCGGCTTGTACATATTCCATTTCTCTTAATTTTAGAGTTTCAGCGCGTAATAAGCGGCAAAGTCCCGTCCAACTAGTAACGCCTAAAATTATACATAAAAATAATAAACGCATATCGGCACGAACTAATAGGCTGGTGAATTCTTGTTGGTGATTTGCCATATAAACTTGCACCATCAAAATTGAGGCTGCAATTAATAACACGCTAGGAATGGAATTTAAGGTGGTATAGACATATTGAATAACATCATCAACCCAACCACGAAAAAATCCTGCCATGATGCCGAAAGTAATTGCTAACGGTAGCATGATTAGGGTGGTTAATGAGCCGATGACTAGCCCTGTGCGGATGCTTTTTATGGCTTGATAAAATACGTCTTCACCGACTTTATCTGTACCTAGAATATGATAATAGGCCGATAATTCAATCAGCATATAAGTGATGGAAATTAAAAAAAACACTAAAAGCCATACAGCTTTCATGGTGCTATTTTTCATCAAAGCCTGAGTAATAATCGTTCCCACGTTCCCGCGTGGGAATGTAGTTTGTGACGCTCCCGCATCACGGGACGCTGGAGCGTCCTTTGATGAATTCCCACGCGGGAGCGTGGGAACTATTAAGTATTTTTTTATAGCGGGGATTAAAGATAAAATAATAATAAATGCGAATAATGCGATTCCTTTGATAAAGCCAATACTGGCTTTAAGAAAAATATCAGTTAATTTTTCCGTTTCAGGATTTTTTAAATGTGCGCCACCATATTGTAAACGTGGATATTCCCAAAGTTTGCGTCCATCATCCAAAACAATATTTTCTTTATTAAAAAGATGGGTTGCAAACGGGGCTGAATAGGTTTTTTCGCCTGTTATTCTTAAAGGCGTTGCCCAATAATCCAGCACACTGATAATAGGTTTCGCACTACTTTCATTCGATTTAAAATGAATTGAGTCGAGTAAACCAATCATCATAAAAAATAATAAAATAACTAACGACAACATCCCCGCTTTACTATTGCCGATTTGTTGTAAAGGTCTTTTTAATTGCGGCTTTCTTCCTAGATAAAAACTTAATCCGATTATTGCGAATATTAATAAATAAATCAGCGCGTCTGTCCATAGAATCACCATTATGACAACCTCACTCGCGGGTCAACTAAGGTATAGGAAATATCTGTCATCAATAAACCTATGATATATAGCACTGAACCTAAAAACACCATCGAACGCACGATGGCAAAATCCTGTCGGTTAATCGCATCAATGGTATAACTGCCTAAACCCGGTATGCTAAAAAAAGATTCAGTAATCAAACTCCCCATAAATAACAGCGGCAACACAACGACAACACCTGTCAAAATTGGAATTAGAGCATTTCTCAATACATGTTTAAATAACACTTGGGTTTCCGTCAACCCTTTTGCTCTAGCAGTACGCACATAATCTTTTTCGACTTCTTCCAGAAATAAAGTGCGATACCATCTCGCACCTGAACCTATTCCAGCAACTACCGCAATTAATACAGGTAAGATTAAAAACTTAACCGCATTAAGCCCTGTGTCATACCCTGAAATCGGAACCAACCTGAGCAATTTCCCCACTAAAAATTGCCCCCCGATGATATAAAACAAGGACGAAATCGACATTAATACCACGCATAATACAATACTGCTAAATTCAATATAACTATTGCGAAATAACACCATTAGCAACGCTACCGAAATATTCACTAATAAACCGACAATTAAAGAGGGCAATGCGACCGCTAAACTTGGCCACATCCGCTGTTTGATGTCACTTTTAATGTTGCGCCCGCTGTCTGAAATACCAAAATTAAACACAAATAGCCCCATAGACTTTTTATAAAAAATAGTTTCGGTAGCAGGGTTTTCGGACTTGGAATTCCACAGTAATGGTAAATCATAACCGCGTTGTTGTTTCCAGTTATCAACGGCTTGCTGGGTGACGTGTTTTTGTCCTAACTGCATACGAGCCATGTCGTCTGGGCTATTGACGATAAAAAACAGTACAAAAGTTAAGATATTAACGCCCATTAATAAGGGTAGCGCGTATAAAAATCGACGAATAATGTAGTTTATCATTGAACACAGAACTGAAATAAAAAGAGGGGGGAGGAGGATGTAGCTAAGTATCAGAGAATATGACAATTTCCTGATACTTAGCCGTTATGAATGTTAAAAAATGCTAGCTGTTAAATTGTTCTGTTTTAAGCTGAAAAAGACTTAAAACTAACAGTTACCTTTTTTTGCTTGCCCTGGTGGACAAAAACGTTTGTTTTTGTGTTTGTGACCGTCATCATACTCTATAACATCATCGGTATGAATCTTAATGGGTGACTCTATCGCTATAGACGGGGGTCTAACAGTACAGCCTGCAAAAAGTAATGTGCAAGTGATTAATAAAAGAGAATTTTTCATGGTAATACCTAATTAATATTGATATATAAAGTTAAGCTTTTATTAAAAAGTAATATATTTCAAAAAGCTATCCTCGTAAATTTAACATACTATTATTTAAATGAATGTTTTTTTAAACGATTTTTACGACAATATCACAAAACCTTACCCTCTAACTTAATAGATAGTTTTTAAGTATTCACTTACCAACTATCAACTTAAGGCGGGACAACTCGACGTAAAAAACTGACAAGTCTTTAAGCGACTTAAAAGTACAAAAAAAGCTGACAGTTTTTTGTCCCGCTTTAAAAAGCCATTTTTAATATTAAAATTTCAACGACTTAGTCATTATCGTAGTCTTTTACTTTGTTGTAACGACTATTTTTATCCTTTCGGTAATCTTTTACTTTGTTATAACGACTATCTTGGTGATCGCGGTAATCTTTTACTTTGTTGTAGCGACTGTCTTTGTTTTTTCGGTAATCTTTGACTTTGTTGTAGCGATTATCTTTGTGTTTTCGATAATCCTTTACTTTGTTGTAACGATTGTCTTTGTGGTCGCGGTAATCTTTTACTTTGTTATAACGATTATCTTTGTGTTTTCGATAATCCTTTACTTTGTTGTAGCGGTAATCTTTTGCTTTGTTGTAGCGATTGTCTTTATGGTCGCTGTAATCTCTTTTTTTGTTGTAATGCTCACTTTCATTGTAATACCTATCGTCAGAATGATCGTGATGCACCCTTGAAACGGGTCTAATCGCGCAACCAGAAATAAGAAATACGCTGATAATCAATAAAATATATTTTTTCATAGTAATACGTCCTCTAAAAAAGATTCCTACGTTTGTTTTTATAACCCTAACTACCTGAACAGAACCTTTATATATTTTAAAAACTGAGAGTTAATGACAAAAGCAGAAGCTTAAAAGATGTTTTAAGCTCTGATGAAGGTAGGGAGTATTTCTTTTAAATTCATTACAGTACTTAGCCTTGATTCCCTATTGTTAGCTGTATAATGCTCCTTTTATTTACAGTCTGCATAATAATAAAATTATGAAATATAAAGACCTGCGTGATTTTATCAAGCAATTAGAAAAACAAGGCGAATTAAAACGCATTACTGCCGAAGTTGATCCTGTGTTGGAAATGACCGAAATTTGCGACCGTACCTTGAAGCAAGGAGGGCCTGCTTTATTGTTTGAGAACCCTAAAGGCTCAAATATCCCTGTCTTAGCAAATTTATTTGGCACGCCGCATCGGGTTGCAATGGGGATGGGCGCGGAATCGGTCACTGCTTTGCGTGAAATTGGCGAATTATTAGCGGTTTTAAAAGAGCCAGAGCCACCTAAAGACCTGAAAGACGCGATGGAAAAATTGCCTGTCTATAAAAGCGTGTTAAATATGGGACAGAAGCTGATTAAATCGCCTCCCTGTCAGGAATTAACTCGCGAAGGTGATGAGATTGATTTAGCGGATTACCCGATTCAAACCTGCTGGCCAGAGGATGCCGCACCGTTAATTACTTGGCCGTTAGTGATTACCAGAGGGCCTAATAAAGCACGACAAAATCTAGGCATTTATCGCCTGCAAGTCATTGGCAAAAATAAAGTAATTATGCGTTGGTTGGCGCATCGTGGTGGAGCCTTGGATTTTAAGGAGTTTCAGGAAAAATACCCTGATAAACCTTATCCTGTAGCCGTTGCCTTAGGAGCAGATCCTGCAACAATTTTAGGCGCAGTAACGCCTGTTCCCGATTCTCTATCAGAATATGCTTTTGCAGGTTTATTACGTGGCAGTAAAACTGAAGTCGCAAATTGTTTGCTGAGTGATTTACAAGTCCCTGCTAGTGCAGAAATTGTGTTTGAAGGTTTTATCTATCCCAATGAAACCGCGCCAGAAGGGCCTTTTGGAGATCATACTGGCTATTATAATGAAGTCGATGAGTTCCCTGTTTTTACGATTGAAAAAATCACTCAACGCCAAGCCCCTATTTATCACAGCACTTACACAGGCAGACCCCCTGATGAACCTGCCATTTTAGGGGTGGCATTGAATGAAGTCTTCATTCCCATTCTGCAAAAACAGTTTCCTGAAATTATAGATTTTTATTTACCGCCTGAGGGGTGTTCTTATCGCATGGCGGTTATTTCTATGAAAAAACAATATGCAGGTCATGCCAAGCGAGTGATGTTAGGAACGTGGTCATTTTTGCGTCAATTCATGTACACCAAGTTTGTGATTGTAGTCGATGAAGATGTCGATGTGCGAAAATGGGAAGATGTGATTTGGGCAATGAC
>WTBX01000119.1 GCA_013138855.1 Methylococcaceae bacterium | reverse complement strand
GTGATTCTACCGAGCTTATCTAAAAATCACGCTGCAAATGACACGGTTGCCTTTTCGCGTTCTTTAGACTGGGGTTTGCGCCTAGTGTTATTAATTGGCGTTCCCGCCTCCTTAGGTTTATTAACCTTAGCCGAACCCATGTTATCGACCTTATTTCAATATAATGAATTTGGGATAGATGATGTACAAATGGCAGGCAGAAGTTTAATGGCTTATTCAGTGGGTCTATTAGGTTTTATTCTGGTTAAAATCCTCGTTCCAGCGTTTAGCTCGCGCAAAGATATGAAAACGCCTGTGCGTTTTGGCATTTACGCCATGATTGCCAACATGGTGTTTAACCTGATGCTTTTTTATCCTTTAGCGCATGTCGGCTTAGCACTGGCGACTTCTTTAGGCGCATTTTTTAATGCAAGTTTATTATTAACACGTTTGTTAAAAGAAAAGATTTATCAACCCGCTAATGGTTGGGGGAGTTACTTATTAAGAGTCACCATTGCTAATAGCGCAATGGGCGCAAGCTTATATTATTTTGTCGATACCAGCTTGTGGTATCACTGGGAAGCCTTCGATAAAATCCTTTACCTCGCACTTGCGATTGCAGCAGGCGCGTTTATTTATGGCATTGTATTATTATTAATTGGCTTTAGACCCAGACATTTATCACCGGTGATGGACATAGCAATAGAAGCCGTCGCCACTAAAAAAATTAATAAAAAGCGCAAAAAATATAATAAGCGTCAATTATTAAAACGGCAGCGCGGCCTAGGACGTAAAGGGCGTTAATTAAACGTTAGAAAAAATAAGTAGACGTGAAATGGCTTTAGCTATTTTCAGCCTGCCAATAGCTAAAACGGTTAAATGCCTAGTTTAAACACAAAGCGATCGGTCTATAACTTTTCGTGTTTTTCGTGGACAAAGTTCTACATCTTTAGCGATAATCAAAACTTACATAATAATAGGAGTAAGCAATCATGAACGCACTAGGTTTATTAACGTCATTACTACAAGGCAGCACCAGCGGTTCTTCAAAAAAAGGTAATAAATTAGAACAGCTTACAGGTTCAATGATGAGTGGAAATAATACAAGTATTGGTGGAATGGGCGCGTTAGCAGGCTCTTTATTAGGCGGAGGTACAAAATCGGTTAAAGGGGCGGTTGGTGGTGGTGCATTAGCCATGCTAGGTGCGATGGCTTTTAAGGCTTATCAAAATAACCAGCAGCAGACTAATCAGCAACCAATGGATTCTAAAACGCAATTAATGTCAGGAATGCGTGAGCCAGAAACAGCCGAAGAAAAAGAAGAGGTTCATTCTATGGTGTTGTTGATTTTAAAAGCGATGATTAATGCGGCTAAAGCCGATGGTCATATTGATGATGAAGAAATGGATAAAATCGTCGGTAAGGCAAAAGAAGATGGCATGAGTGATGAAGAGCAGAGCTTTATTATGGAAGAGATCAATAAACCTATGGATACTCAAGGGCTAATCGCAGCGGTTTCTAACCCACAAGTTGCTGCACAAATTTATACCGCATCATTACTAGCCATTGAGATTGATACTGATGAAGAAAGAGAGTATCTGAAAGAATTAGCATCTGGTTTAGATTTGAGTGAAAACGTTGTTTCTTATTTACACAGTAGTGTGGGTGCGTAAATATAAGCGTTGATGTCTCAATATCAACGATTTAAGAGATAAAACTAGAGAATCAAATCTAGTTTTAAAGCTTTATTTTTTAACCATGAAGCGCATGAAGAACATGAAGGTTTTAAACTCTGATTCTTCATGCGCTTCATGGCTCATAATCTCAAGCAGTCATTAAGATTCAATTTTCAATAAGCCACTCTAAAACTCAACATAACAACCTGGGTCTTCCGCCAACGGGTCATTAAACACCTGCTGCGCTCTGACGCGGGTATTCCCATTCCATATTTTTTGTTCAGGACATGTTTCACAGCGTCCTTTTAACGGTCTTGGAGTTTGTTTCAACCCTGCCATTAATGGATCGGATATATCCTGCCAAATTTGGGAAAAAGGTCGTTGTTTTACATTCCCTAAAGAATAATGCCACCAAAAAGTATCTGGATGAACATGACCTAAATTATCAATATTAGCAACATTAACACCTGACGCATTACCGCCCCATTGTTCCAACTTAGCCTTTATATGTGCTGCTCGGTGAGGATGATGTTTTTGTACCCATTGCAAAAAATAAACCGCATCAGCATCATTATTACCTGTCACAAATTCGCGTTCTTTACCTGCTTTTAACCAGTCATACGCGGTTTCAAATAATAAATCCATACAGTCGCGAGTGATATTAAACATCGCATCATCTTTGCGGTTTCTATTGCCTCGTCCACCATAATTTAAATGCGATAAATAGAATTTATCAATATTATGGTCATCCATTAATTGCAGCATAGAAGGAAAATCTTTGGCATTGTTTTGCGTTAGCGTATAACGAATACCGACTTTTATGCCTTGCTGTAAGCATAATTCGATGCCATGCATAGAGGCTGCAAACGAGCCTTGTTTTTGTCTGAATTCATCGTGAACATGACCAATACCATCCAGACTTACGCCTATGTATTGATAACCAATATCGGCAATTGTCTGAATATTTTCTTCCGTAATCAAAGTACCATTACTGGAGAGCGCGACATAAAATCCCATTTTTTTGGCGCGTTCTGAAATAGGAAAAATATCAGGATGTAACAAAGGTTCACCGCCTGAAAGAATCAATACAGGGACTTTAAAATCCTGTAAATCTTTCATCGTATGATAAATTTCGGAGGTACTAAGTTCGTTAGGAAAATTAATATCTGTCGAAGTGGTGTAGCAATGCTTGCAGGTGAGATTGCAGCGGCGAATTAAATTCCAGATAACAACAGGAGCGGCAGGTTTTCTCGTGGGTTTTAAAGGCGTAGGTGCGATGACTTCTCGCATGTATTGGCTAAGACGAAACATGGTAAATCCATAATATGAAAGGAACGGCTGACTCTAAGCAATTTTATTTTTCACCATGAAGCGCATGAAGAATTTGAAGAAAAGGCAGGCTCGATAACTATCTTTGTTTTTCCTTCATGGTAGATAAAAAGACAGGCTAACGAGATTGAGTCCGAAAGCCTGTTTTTTTTAAAATTTTGCTGCTATATAAAACAGTATTAT
>WTBX01000296.1 GCA_013138855.1 Methylococcaceae bacterium | reverse complement strand
AATTGATTAATAATTTATGCGTTAAGACATCACCTTGTCCCCATAACACTGCACCAAATTTACGCGGATCATTAAAGCGTAGCACCGTGCCATCGTTGAATATAAAATCAACATGGTCGTGACGAGTAACGGGTGTATTTGTATTGACTATACGCAAACTGCCAGACATACCTAAATGTAAAATCACACTACCTACAGCGGTATTGACTAAACAATATTTACCGCGTCGTGTGACATTTTCCACTTTTAAACCTGAAACGGTAGGCGCGAAATCATCGGGAATCAACCAGCGTAATTGGGGCTGACGGATAATGACTTCGCTAATAATTTTATGTTGGATATGCGGACGTATGCCGTTACAGGTGGTTTCAACTTCGGGTAATTCTGGCATTTATTTAATTGAGAATAGAATGGGAGTATTTGAGGGATGACTTTATTACCATGAAGTGCATGAAGGTTTGAATTTTGTAACTTCATGTTCTTCATGCGCTTCATGGTAGAAAATAATTCAATCAGTCGGCATTTTTTCACGCAATTTAAGAAATCGCTGATAACGCGATAATGATATATCACCATTCTCAGCCGCAGCACGCACCGCACAGCCTTTATCTTTAACATGACGACAATTATGAAATTGGCATTGTTCAATAAAGGGTTGAAATTCACGATAACCTTGCGCCAATTGCCCTTCATTTAACCCCGCTAAACCAAAAATAGCCACACCAGGACTGTCGATTAAATCACCGCCCTCAGGCAAATGATATAAAGTCGCAGCAGTCGTGGTGTGACGACCGTGTTTAGTGATTTCTGATACCGTATTGGTTTTAAGATTTTTCTCAGGCAATAGCGCGTTCGTCAATGAGGATTTCCCGACACCTGATTGCCCTGCAAAAATACTCACTTGATTTTTTAAGGCGGCTTTAAGTTCATCTAAGCCGCGATTATGAGTCGCACTAACCTTATGCAGCCCATAATTCAAACCTTGATAAATCGAAAGCTCTTGTTCAATTTTCGCAACGATAGGTAAATCTTGCTTATTAAAAACTAGAATCGCATCTATATTATGATTTTCACAAATCGCTAAATATTGGTCGATTAATAAAAAATCACAATAAGGTTCGGTGGCAAAGACCACATAAATTTTATCTATATTGGCAGCAACGGGGCGAACTTTCGCCCCCTTGCTAGGGCGCGATAATAAGGAGCGTCTAGGTAATATTTCTTCTATCCGCCCCTGTCCGTGGGTCGCAGGGATAAATAGCACTTTATCACCGACTGCCACTGTTTCCAGTTTACGCCGTGTTTGACAAAGCACTATTTCGCCTGCTGATTCTACGGCAATCCCTTTGCCTAGATGCGAGATAACCTGTCCTTGTAATGTTTCCATTAAGATAATTTTTCTTCTAAATGCGCAATACGAATCGCGGCTGGAGGGTGGCTATAATGGAAAGCAGAATACAGTGGATCAGGTGTTAAAGTACTCGCATTTTCTTGGTATAACTTAACCAAACCACTAATCATTTTGCTAGCTTTAGCATTGTTAGAAGCAAAATCATCGGCTTCAAATTCAAATTTACGTTGAAAATACGCGCTAATTGGTTGCATAAAAGGGGTGAAAACAGGCGAAACTAAGGTGAATAATAATAATGCTGCCGCATTTGAATATTGGCCTACATAATCAACGCCTAGCCCTGTGAAAAACCATTCTTCGCCAATCAACCAACCTAAAATTGCAAAGCTAATTAAAGTCGTGATTGAAGTAGCAACTAACATTTTAATGACGTGTTTACATTTGAAATGCCCTAATTCATGTGCCAATACCGCTTCTAATTCTTCATCATCTAATGATTCGATTAAAGTATCAAAAAATACGATGCGTTTATTATTGCCTAAGCCTGTGAAATAAGCGTTACCATGACCTGAGCGTTTAGAGCCATCCATGATAAAAATACCTTGGCTATTAAACCCGCAACGCTCTAATAAGCCTTGAATACGGTCTTTTAATGTGCCGTCTTCCATTGGGGTGAAATCATTAAATAACGGTGCAATCACGGTCGGGAATAACCAGCTCATTAATAATGAAAAACTAATTAAAATTGCCCAAGCCCAAACCCACCAGCTCGAACCGATGGATTCCATAATCCATAAAATTACCGCTAATAACGGCATTCCTATCACCGCGACTAAAGCCAAAGACATACCCTGATCTTTAAAAAATTGCTGTAACGTGCTTTTGTTGAAGCCATATTTTTCTTCAATCACAAAGGTTTGATAATAACTGGTCGGCAATTCCAAGACGGTCATCACTAAAAAGATAGATCCCATCGCGCCTAAGCCTGTCATCATTGGCGAGAAACCGTATTCAGCCCATGCTTTAAAGACATAATCTATGCCTCCGCCTAAGGTCAATATTAATAAAAAGACAACGCCTAATACGCCATCAATATCACCAAGCTTGCCTTTTTCAACCGTATAGTCAGCAGCTTTTTGATGGTCTTCCAAGGTCACCGTCTCTTTAAAAGCATCGGGAACTGCACCGCGATGCGCTAAGACATGATCTTTTTGTCGAAAGGAGAGCCAAAATTGAATGGCATAAGAAATTACGAGGGCAATTAAAAAGATATAAGTAAAGGTATTCATCAGTAAAAATAAGTAAATTTAACAATTAGCCATACAGATTAGCCAATGCTACAATTTACCGCAACCTTAATCACCAAATGGACACTGCAATGGCACAGGATTCGAGTAATTTAATCTGGATAGATTTAGAAATGACAGGGCTTGACTGCGATAACGATCAGATTATTGAAATTGCCACGATTGTCACCGATAAGCATTTAAATATTCTCGCGCAAGGGCCTGTTTTAGCAGTTCATCAATCTGATGAAGTTTTAGCAGGCATGGATGAATGGAACACTTCACATCATGGCGAATCGGGCTTAACGGCTAGAGTTAAAGCCTCAACGGTTACTGCTGAAGAAGCTGAACGTCAGACGCTGGAATTTTTAAAACAATGGGTGTCAAAAAGTAAATCGCCAATGTGCGGAAATAGTATTTGTCAGGATAGACGTTTTTTACATCGTTCAATGTCAGAGTTAGAACAATACTTTCATTATCGTAACCTTGATGTCTCGACATTAAAAGAACTCGCAAAGCGTTGGGCTCCTGAGGTTAAAAGAAGTTTTAAAAAATCATGTCAACATTTAGCCTTAGCAGATATTATCGAATCTATTGATGAGCTAAAACATTACCGCGAGCATTTTATTAAATTGTAAGCATGAGTCAATTAATTGCAATCGCATTGGGCGGTGCGTTTGGTGCTGTTTTACGCTTTTTTGTTTCTAGTGGTGTTTATGTATGGTTAGGGCGCGGCTTTCC
>WTBX01000205.1 GCA_013138855.1 Methylococcaceae bacterium | reverse complement strand
CCGTTTTAAGTTGCTAGTACCACTAATTCTAAGTAAGCTATAAAATTCGATTTGTACGATTAAAAGACTGGCGGCAAACTGAAGGGCTAAGCCCTTTGGTTTGCTGCCAGTCCCCACACTTATAGTTCTGTATTTAAGCGGGGACTGGCAGCTACCCAAAAGACTACGTCTTTCAGGTAGCCGCCAGTCTAGCGTGAAATTATTTTATAGATTACTTTAAGAAGATGGTGCTAGCCTAAATTTCTGGCTTTTCGCTTAATTTAAGCTTTTCCTTTAAAAATAAATTTAATTCATCCATATTTTTTTCAAGCCCTTCAATGGCTATTGCAACGTCAGAAAACTGTCCTTTTGCAGCTAGTTTTTCAGGCGTTTTAACTAATTTTTCTACTTTTTCCGCGCCAATGGTTGAGCAAACACCTTTTAAAGTATGTAACTCACGCTCAAGTAAGGGGGCATCTTCTTGAGCCAAAGCATTTTTAATATTTTCCAAGTACCCGCGCTCTTCCTCCAGAAACATACTTGTCATCATTTCTAAAATTTCAGCTTCACCGCCTAAACGTTCTAAGGCAGCACCCCAGTTACAAACCATTAAACCTCCTAAGCCATCATCAACAACAGTGTTAACGGCTTGAGGACTCTCTTTTTTAGCAGGAAAAAACACCGCTATTTCAGTTAATAACTCATTAATATTAATGGGTTTAGGAACATAAGCATCCATACCTGCGGCTAACGCTCGCTCCCTATCTTCTTTCATCGCGTTAGCGGTCATTGCGATAATAGGGATATGCCCCTTGCTTTGCACCTCTAGTTTTCTTATTTCACCCGTTGCTTCTAAACCATTCATTTCGGGCATTTGAAAATCCATTAAGATTAAATCAAAGTCCTGTTTTTGAAATAAATCAACCGCTTCTAAACCATTATTCGCGATATGAATTTTATGCCCTTGTTTTTCCAATAATTTTTTAGCTAATTTTTGGTTAATTAAATTATCTTCTGCTAATAAAATATCTAATAATTGTTTGCTTTCGCCATTTGTCACGGTTATACCTGCTTTTACTGCTAATGTTGATTGCTCTTTATCGGGAAGTTCGTTTGCCACAGAATCTATTAATTCAGCTGATTCAACAACTGCGTTATAGTCAAAATAACTGGTAAATGAAAAGGTCGTTCCAACATGTTCTTCACTTTCCAACCAGATCTCACCTCCCATCAACTCTATAAATTGCTTAGAAATAGAAAGCCCTAAGCCTGTGCCACCAAACTTTCTTGAAACGGAAGAATCCGCCTGAGAAAACGAATCAAAAACACTTGACTGTTTATTTTTAGCAATGCCAATCCCTGTATCCGTAACACTAAATAATAAGCAACAGTTTTGGTCATTTTTTTCCTGTAAGGTTACGTTTACGGTAACACTACCTTCCATGGTAAATTTAATCGCATTTCCAATTAAATTAATTAATACCTGCCGCAATCTACCAGGATCTCCAATTAAGTGTAGGGGAATCCCTGAATCTATTGCAATATTACTAACAAGCTTGATGCCTTTTTGTTCTGCCCTTTGCGCGAGCATGAGTAATGTTTTTTCCATTAATGAATTAAGAAAAAAATCGACTTTTTGTAAGACAATTTTACCCGCTTCAATTTTAGAAAAATCTAAAATATCATTAATAATCGCTAATAAAGCACAGGAAGAGTCTTTAACGATTTCTAAATATTCTTGCTGTTCGTCCGTAAGCTCTGTTTCTAATGCCAAGTCAGTCATTCCAATAATGCCATTCATCGGGGTACGTATTTCATGGCTCATATTGGCTAAAAATTCACTTTTCGCCTGGCTTGCTTGCTTAGCATTTACGATAGCTTCCGTTAATAATTTTTCATCGGCTTTACGTTTGGTAATGTCATTAAACACCGCAACACTACCAATCACTCTATCGTCTTCAATTAAAGGGACCGCAGTGATGGCAATTGATAAAATACCACCGTCTTTATGCGTAAAAGTTCCTGCGTCTGAACTATAGGTTTTTTTATCCTGAATACTTTTATGAGTAATACATTCTTCTTGTAACAATCGATTACCTTTTTCATCCTGATAATAAATAATGTCATGTAATTTTTTACCAATTAACTCTTCTGCTCGCCAGCCTAAAATATGTTCGGCTTCGGTATTCCAAAAGGTACAAATTCCATTCATATCAAGCGCGTACACGCCTTGTGCCATCGTTCCTGTCACTTTTTCCATAAAGTGCTGACCATCGAATAGTTGTTTTTCTAAATTTTTCTGATGAGTAATATCGGTTCGAATAGAAATATATTGATACGGTTTTCCTTTTTGATCCAAAAAAGGCACGATGGTGCCATTAACCCAATAAAAACCTTCGCCTTTTTTTCTATTTTTTATTTGTCCATGCCAGACTTCACCGCGACAAATCGTGCGCCACATATTTACAAAAACTTCTTTTTCATGATAACTCGACTTTATCATGCGATGATTTTGTCCCATTAACTCTTCACGAGCAAAACCACTAATTTCACAAAATTTATCATTTACATAAGTAATATTACCTTTTACATCAGCGGCACTCACAATAGCGTGTTGATTTAACGCAAACTGATATTTCTCCACATTTTTTAAAACTTCGCTGAGTGCATTTGATTTTCTTGCTAAACGAAATAATAAATAAACGACATAAAATACGCTGAGAATTGAAATGACAAATAAACCTGTCTGTAACTGGTACTCTCTATTTGACTTGCGTTTAAAATAATGGCGAATATTTTTTTCCAAATTAACACTTAATACAGAATATTCGGTCATTAATGTGTTAATTAATTGTCGTGCGTTAATGCCATAATGAGAGATAGATTTTGCTTGAGCCGCTAATAATTCAAGTTGTTTTTTATAGATACCGCCTTTTTCTGCACTTAATTTTGATAATTCTTTAAGTGTGACATTCATCGACTCTGGCTGTGGTTTAATAAAACTTAACAATACAATTTCTTGTAAGTGATAAATTTTATTTTTTATCTGCGTATTTAAGTTATCTTCTTTATTAAGGGAATAAGTAAGTTGCTGAAAGCTATCATTTGCTTCCAAAAATAATTGACTGTCGCTATTAAATGATTCGATAATTTGCTTTTTTTCTCGTAAACGATAAGCAATACCTTGTAATTCAGCATTAATCGTCTCATCACCTAAATTTTTTAAATTATATTCACCGTCATTAAGTAATTGTTGTTTTTGCTCTAATGCAGTCAAATAACCTTGAATTTTTTCATCATTTTCTGGCAAACCAAAGCGCGAGGCAAATACTGATTGGTTTAATTTTAAATCAAGAACCTCTATATCCTTTGTAATAGCCAGAACTTCATCTTTAAATTCAGGCGCATAATTTTCCTGATAATAAAAAAAAGATGCCAATAACATAATGACAAGACCTGCGGCCAATATATACTTTAGCAAAAAATCTTTTTTCATTTTTAACCTTGTCTGTTTATTATTATTGTTATGAAAAGACTGAATAAATTGACTGTTACCCTTCATTAAAGCGGTCGCGAATTTCTAAAACCTCATCCCATTTTTTAAAAAAAGCATCAATGCAGAGCGGGTCAAAATGTTTTCCGCTATTTTCTTTTAAATAATTCATGGCATCTTCCGTAGGCCAAGCCTTTTTATACGGTCTTGAAGAGGTCAGTGCATCAAAGACATCGGCAACGGCAATAATACGCCCATAGATAGAAATATCTTCGCCCTTCAAGCCATTAGGGTAACCCGAGCCATCATATTTTTCATGATGTGTTAACGCAATATCCGCAGCCATTTGCATCAATTGTGACGCGCTACCACTTAAAATTTCATAACCAATTTTTGCATGTTCTTTCATTAATTCAAATTCGGCTGAATCTAAACGCCCCGGTTTTAATAAAATTGCATCAGGAATGCCCACTTTACCTATATCGTGCATGGGAGCGGCTTCTAAAATCAAAGCTTGCTCAACCGATGAAAAACCAAGCTGTGCGGCAATATGTTTGGAATACCAAGACATTCTTTTAATATGGCTTCCTGTTTCAGGGTCTCTGTATTCAGCCGCCTTAGACAAACGGTGTATTAATTCATCTTCCCGTTCTCTAATTTCTTTGGTCGCTTTTTCTACTTCATCGGCAAGCCATTGTGCTTTATCGGCTAATTTACGCTCATGAGAGCGTAGTGCCAGCATATTCCGTACCCGAATCATAAACTCGGTTTTATCAATCGGTTTATTTAAAAAATCAGTTGCGCCTGCTTCTAAAGCGGTATAACGCACATCAATTTGGTCATTTGCGGTTACCATTAATACGGGAGCATCCTTTTTAGCAGGACACCCTTTTAATTCTTTGATGAATTCAATGCCATTCATTTCTGGCATCATATAATCGACAATGACTAACTCATATTCATTTTCTATGCACCATGCTAAAGCTTCCTGAGGATCTAAAAAACTAACCGAATTATATCCATCAATTCTTTTAACCAAATGCCACAGCAGTGTTAAATTAAGTTGCACATCATCAATAAGCACTATTGTTTTCATAAGCGTTTTTTTAAATATATTGAACGGTGAAGCATAAAAACAACGCATAATTTGCTACAAATTATTTTGTAGAAATAGGCGTTTTACATTCTTGTTCACGAAAATCACGAAAATATCGCTATAAATTAAAACTTTTATGCTTTTCATGTCTTTCGTGGACATATATTAGGGGATGAAGATTAAATAATATCCGAAACTTAAAATATATTTTTACCATGAAGAACATGAAGATAAAATCATTAAAGCTTCATGTTCTTCATGGTTTATAAGTTTTACTAAGTTAACTGATATAGTTTCGTAAGTTATTAAAACCGCATTCCTAAGTATTAAAAATATAAATTTATTATTTTAGGAAACCCATAATCGAGCATTCCTAAACATTCGCAGCCATGCACCATCTTCGCCCCAGTCATCTGGAAACCATGAGTTTTGCAAGGTTCTAAAACAGCGTTCAGGATGCGGCATCATGATGGTAAAACGTCCGTCAGTCGTGGTTAAACCTGTAATACCATTAGGTGAACCATTTGGGTTAGCGGGAAAATATTCGCTCACATCACCATAATTATCAACATACGTTAACGCAACTTTAGCCTTATCCATGTCTTGATCGGTAAATTCTGCGCGACCTTCTCCATGCGCAACCACCACTGGAATTTTAGAGCCTTCCATGCCGGTCATAAAAATAGAAGGAGAAGCTTGCACTTCGACCATCGCAACCCGTGCTTCAAACTGTTCGGAATCATTACGTTTAAACGCTGGCCAATGTTCCGCGCCTGCAATAAGTTCTTTTAAGCCTGACAGCATTTGGCAACCATTACAAACCCCTAAGCCAAAGGTATCTTTACGCGCGAAAAAGGCAGAAAATTCATCTCTAGCACGTTGATTAAATAAAATAGATTTCGCCCAGCCGCCGCCTGCCCCTAAGACATCGCCATAAGAAAAACCACCGCAGGCAACTAACCCTCTAAAACTAGATAAACGGGTACGCCCATCAATAATATCACTCATGTGAACATCTATAGCTTGAAAGCCTGCTCTATCAAAAGCGGCCGCCATTTCTACATGACCATTGACACCTTGCTCACGTAAGATGGCTACTTTAGGGCGTGAGGTATTTTCTAAATGCGCAACAATATTTTCGTCTACATCAAAGCTTAAGCTTACACTTAAACCAGGGTCATTATCATCGCTAATGCCTTCAAATTGCTGTCTGGCACAATCGGGATTATCACGTAATGCCTGCATTCTATAGCTAACATCCGCCCATGTTTGTTGAAGTTCTGCGCGAGAACGATTGTAAACCGTCGCCCCTCTAAAATTAATATGCAACTGCTGCCTTTGTTCTACAGCCCCTAAAACATGCGTGCAATCACCTAAATTAGCTTCTGCAAGTAACGCAACAACCTTGCCAACATTCTCTTGTTTAACTTGTAAGACTGCACCTAACTCTTCATTAAATAAGGCTTCAAGATTACTCCCTAATCCATCCAAGCTAATCGTTGCACCTAAGCGGCCTGCAAACATCATTTCACAAATCGTTGCCAATAAACCACCATCAGAACGGTCATGATAAGCAAGTAATAAGTTTTGTTCATTTAATTGTTGAATTGAATTAAAAAAGTTAATTAATAAATTCGCATCATCTAAATCAGGACACTCATCACCTAATTGTTTATAAACTTGCGCCAATACTGAGCCACCAAGACGATTTTTACCTTGTCCCAAATCAATCAAAATTAAAGAACTGGGTTGATTTTGTAATTGTGGCGTTAAGGTTTTACTAATATCAAGGACAGGTGCAAAAGCGGTGATAATCAGTGATAGCGGTGAAGACATGGTTTTTTCTTGCTTGCCCTCTTTCCAAACCGTTTTCATCGACAATGAATCTTTACCGACGGGAATGGCGATACCTAATTTTGGACACAATTCCATGCCTACCGCTTTAACGGTATCAAATAAGCTCGCATCTTCACCTTCTGAACCTGCTGCCGCCATCCAGTTAGCCGATAACTTAATATTACTAAGTTTGCCAATACGCGCTGCCGCTAAATTCGTCAACGCTTCAGCAATGGCAATGCGTCCTGAAGCGGGAGCATTAATCAGGGCTAGGGGAGTACGTTCGCCTATTGCCATCGCCTCACCTGTTAAGGCGTGAAACCCAGAGGCGGTGACGGCGACATCAGCAACAGGGACTTGCCAAGGGCCTACCATTTGATCTCTCGCCACTAAACCTGTTACCGAACGGTCGCCAATATGGATTAAAAAGCTTTTATCGGCGACGACAGGAAACGCTAACACTCTATCAACGGCGCGTTTTAGCGTGATGCTTAATAAATCTAATTTACGTAAGTTTGGTTCTTGATGAACCACATCTCGATGCAATTTAGGCGAATTACCAAATAACACCGACATCGGGACATCAATCGGCTTATCACCAAATAATTTATCAGTTAAGGTTAGGTGTTTTTTCTTGGTCGCTTTACCAATCACCGCATATAAACAATGTTCACGTTTACAAAATGATTCAAATAACGCTAAAGATTTCGGCTTAATGGCAATAACAAATCGCTCTTGCGCTTCATTACACCAAATTTGCATGGGCGACATGCCTAAATCAGCGTTTTGAACTTTACGCAATTCAAAGCTTCCGCCCATACCGCAATCATTAATGATTTCAGGAACAGCGTTCGACAAGCCACCTGCACCTAAGTCATGAATGGAGATAATGGGGGTGTTATCACCTAAAGAATTACAATGATTAATAACTTCCTGACAACGACGCTGCATTTCTGGGTTTTCACGCTGAACGGATGCAAAATCCAATTCAGCCGCACTTTCACCCGAAGTTTGAGACGAAGCCGCCCCACCGCCTAGGCCAATTAACATCGCAGGCCCCCCTAAAATAATAATAAGAGAACCCGAAGGAATCGGATGTTTATCAACTAACATCGGACGAATATTACCCATCCCCCCCGCCAACATAATTGGCTTATGATAACCGCGTAATTTTCCTGCTTCGGTAGTCGTTTGTTCAAAGCTACGAAAATAGCCTGCTATATTAGGTCGCCCAAATTCATTATTAAACGCCGCTCCGCCAACGGGGGCTTCAAGCATAATGTCCAAAGCCGATGCAATGCGTTCTGGCTTACCATTATCTTCTTCCCAAGGTTTTGGATAGCCAGGAATTTTTAAATGTGAAACGGTAAAGCCTGTTAATCCCGCTTTAGTCGCAGAACCACGCCCTGTCGCACCTTCATCACGAATTTCTCCGCCCGAACCTGTTGCCGCTCCTGCATGAGGCGAAATAGCGGTGGGGTGATTATGCGTTTCGACCTTCATTAATAAATGCGCATCTTCTTCCACATAGCCATACTCACCCGTACGCGCATCACGAATAAAGACACTTGCTTTTGACCCTGTAATAACAGAGGAATTATCACTATAAGCCGATAAGATATTATCAGGACTTTTTTCCGCTGTATTGCGTATCATCTTAAACAAGGTGATGGCTTGCGCTTCGCCATCAATTGTCCAATCTGCATTAAAAATCTTATGGCGACAATGCTCTGAGTTTGCTTGTGCAAACATCATTAACTCGACATCGGTAGGGTTGCGGTTTAATTTTTGAAAACCTGCGGTTAAATAATCTATTTCATCAGCAGACAAAGCCAGCCCTAACTCAATATTAGCCTTTTGCAAGGCAGTCGCACCTTGTTCAATGACGGCAATACGATGAAGGGTTTTAGGTTGATGTTTAGAAAATAAATCTAACTCGTCTTCATTTTCAACAATGATTTGAGTCATTCTGTCATGAAGTAAAGCTTTGACTTTTTGTTTGCTATTTTCCGACAAGGCTATCGTGGTATCCAAACGATAAACGATGCCTCTTTCCAGACGCTTAACAGAGGATAAGCCGCAACGCTGAGCAATTTCAGTAGCTTTACTAGACCACGGTGAAATGGTTCCCGCTCGTGGTGCAACGATAAACTGCAATACTTGTATGGGTAATGCCTGTTGGGACTCACCATAATCGAGTAATTTATTTAAAATTTCCTGCTCTGAATCGCTTAAGTTTTGCTCTAAATCAACAAAATGCACAAATTGCGCAACAACGATATTAATGCTGTTATCAATAGCTTTTAATTCGGTTAACAGTTTATTAATCCGAAAATCAGAAAGAGCCGAGGTTCCAAGGAGTTTTAACATGAGTTGTAAGGGTCGAATATTAGAATTGTGTGTGCTGAGACTACATCTCTATTTTGAATAGTCATCCTTAAAATTTCACTAAAAGGGAGTCTATGTCTTTATTAACTAGCAGTATAAAAAGCGGCTACTCATAGTTAAAGATGCTTGTTGTAAAGGTGGGGAATTTTTCAATGGACTGTTAATCCCCAAAATTAACTTTATTTTCGAGCGGTTAAGTCAGTATGAATGGTGCTAAATAATAGTTTTAATAAATTTAAGCCAATTCCATCAGATAAAGGCGTATTTTCCGCGTCTAAAACAATAACTTCAGTATTGTTATTATATTCCATTACTTTAATGTGGTATTCCTTTTCTTGTGAATGGTCTTCTGCAAAAACAAATAATATTTCATCCCACACCGTTTCATCTTTAAAAGCGGTCTCATTGGGTTCATATTGAACAATAAGTTCGCCTATCGCTATATTACGCGAGACAATTTCAATTCTATTACGACTTAAGGCTTTAGCGACTAAACGCCAAGTGGGTGAAAAATCTTCATTAATGCGTAATCGAGTCGCTCCGCCATCAAATATCACCAAATCGACTCGCGTCTCGCCCCGATCAATGATTACTTCTTCAACAGGCTCATCATTTGAGGCCGCACTAGCTTTAGAAGCAGAAGAACTGATGTCACTATCAACCATTTCCCCCATCACCCTGACCTCTTCAATTACATTTCTGTCAGGTGCAATAACGCGGGGTTGTGGCGACTTATTTTTTAAATCACCAGGAATCGTTAAGGGTGCAATTTCTGTGCTAAATTGATAATCACGTTCTTTATCGGGAAAGTGACTTTTCATACTACCGCAGCCTGTTAATGTCGATAATATAACGCCAGTAATAACAAACCCTGCTTTATTAAATTTAATCATGGTATTTTTAAATAACTTCAGCTTGCTGCATCGCTTTTTCAACCGCCTCAAAACAATCTGCTGTTAGCGGTGTTAAGGGAAGTCGTATTCCATGTCCCATTAGCCCCATTTTAGCCACCGCCCATTTCACAGGAATCGGGTTAGCTTGAATAAATAACTGCTTATGCAACCCTGTTAATTTAGCATCTATACCTAAAGCTGCTTCTCGATTATTATCTATTGCTGCGGTAATCATTTTATGGAGTAAGCAAGGTGCTACATTACCTGTCACAGTAATCGTGCCATTTCCACCTGCCAGACAAAATTCACAGCTAGTTGCATCATCACCGCTATAAATAGCAAACTCATCACCACATAATTCACGAATTAACTTAGCTCTTCGTAAATCCCCCGTCGCTTCTTTGACACCCACAATATTATCAACCTTTGACAAACGTGCAATGGTTTCTGGCAGCATATCGCAAGCGGTACGGCTAGGAACATTATATAAAATTTGAGGAATATCAACCGCATCGGCAATCGCTTTATGATGCAAATATAAACCTTCTTGAGTCGGCTTATTATAATAAGGCGTGACCAATAAACAGGCATCTACACCCAACGCTTTAGCTTTTTGAGTTAACGTAACCGCCTCGGAAGTTGAGTTTGCGCCTGTCCCTGCAATCACAGGAATACGCCCTTCAACATACTTAATAATGGAGCGAATGACCTGACAATGCTCATCTTCACCTAAAGTCGCCGATTCACCTGTTGTACCAACGGCAACCAGCGCGTCTGTTCCCTGTTCTATATGAAATTCGACCAGCTTTTTCAGGCTATTCTCATCGACAGAGCCATCGTTATTCATAGGGGTTACTAAAGCAACGATACTACCTTGAATCATGAAAATCTCTCGTCCTAAATGTGGATAAATAAAAAGTTGAGCCATTATAACAAGCAAATGCTCAAAACCCAGTTGATAACTTTTCTACAAGTATTTAATTTAAAAACAAGGTATAATATACTGTTAAATCTTAATTTAGTGCAACTGCACTACCCTCCTTTTTTTCCAGCAGGTATATCAATGTCCGATAGTGTTTCCCCTTTGCCCTCATTCCGTGACTTAGCACTGACAGAACCGGTGCTAAAAGCATTGGATGATGTTGGCTACGAGACACCCTCTCCCATTCAAGCTGAAATTATTCCCTACATTTTAAACGGTAAAGACGTACTCGGACAGGCACAAACAGGTACAGGTAAAACCGCTGCCTTTGCTCTGCCCTTGCTTTCAAAAATAGATGTCAGCCTAAAACAGCCACAAGTGCTAGTGCTTGCGCCAACACGCGAGCTTGCCATTCAAGTTGCCGAAGCCTTTCAACGCTATGCTTCAAAATTAAAAGATTTTCATGTTTTGCCGATTTATGGCGGCCAAGACTACAGCATTCAACTGCGCCAACTTAAACGCGGAGTGCAGGTTGTTGTCGGCACACCAGGCAGAGTCATGGATCACATGCGTCGTGGCACCTTAAAATTAAATGCCCTACGTTGCCTCGTTTTAGATGAAGCTGATGAAATGCTACAAATGGGTTTTATAGACGATGTAGAGTGGGTACTAGAACAAACCCCACAGGATCGTCAAATTGCCTTATTTTCGGCAACCATGCCCTCAGCAATTCGTAAAATAACCAAAAAACATCTACGAAATCCTGTAGAAGTTACCATCAAAGTCAAGACAACTACTGCACCAAATATTCGTCAGCGTTATTGGTTTGTCAGTGGTTTACATAAGCTTGATGCTTTGACACGCATGTTAGAAGTTGAAACTTTTGATGGGATGATTGTTTTCGTTAGAACCAAAACTGCCACCGTAGAATTAGCTGAAAAATTAGAGGCACGCGGCTACAGTGCGGCAGCGATTAACGGTGATTTATCGCAAGCATTGCGTGAGCGTACCATCCAAAATTTAAAAAAAGGCCGTATTGATATATTAATCGCGACCGATGTTGCTGCGCGTGGTTTAGATGTAGACCGTATCAGTCATGTTATTAATTACGACATTCCTTACGATACTGAAGCCTATGTTCACCGTATTGGCAGAACTGGCAGAGCAGGACGTACAGGCGATGCAATTTTATTTGTTTCGCCACGCGAAAAACGCCTATTAGGTAATATAGAACGCGCTACCAAGCAAAAAGTTGAAGAGATGCAATTACCTTCAACTGAAATTATCAACAATACCCGTATTAGTCGTTTTAAACAGCGTATTAGCGATACTTTAGCCGCAGAAGAATTAGGTTTTTACACTAATCTTATTGAGCAATATCAACAAGAACATGATATTCCAGCGATGGAAGTTGCCGCAGCTCTAGCACATTTAGTCCAAGGTGATACGCCGTTATTACTGAAGAATGCACCTAAAAGACAGCGAGCAGAGCGGTCTGAAAGATCTGAGAAATCGGATAAAAAACGCGATCGTAGTTCAAGAGAACCTAGAGCGCGTAAAGAGACAGGTATTCCGATGGAAGTTTTTCGTATTGAAGTCGGACATAGTCATGGCGTAAAACCGGGTAATATCGTCGGTGCAATTGCTAATGAAGCAGGTATAGATGGCGATCATATCGCTGCAATTAAAATCGAAGAAAACTATAGTACCGTAGAGTTACCTTCGGGAATGCCTAAAGAATTATTTCAATCTTTGAAAAAAATCAGAGTCGTTGGGCAAGCCTTAAAAATCTCACATTACGATGATGAAGCAAAGAAAAAAGCCAAAGGCAAAAAACGCATGGGATCTAAATCTCGCCGTAGTAAAAGTCATTCAGATAAAGAATCGAAATAATAAGCAATAAACATTTTTTGTTCGGAGTGAAAAAACACGTTTTTTCACTAACATTCAATAAAAAAATATTGCCTTAAAAAGTTGGAGTCCAAAACATATTTTGGACTCCATTTTTATATTCCAAACATTCAAGTATTTGCAAACGTAAAAAAACTTGTTTTTCACTCCTTCCTGATTTCCTCAACTGTATTCTGACGTTAGACACTGAGGCTCGAAAATTCCAACAACATCTCATCTTTTAAAATCAAGTTGAAAAGCGTTATTAACGCTTTCCGCGACTAAAAGATCGCGGTTCCGACAGGTATTTAATTTGATTTAAAAATCTAATCGTACTGCTAGAATAATGGCTGCACAGAAAACCTGAAAAATATGTCATAATTAGCAAACGCTGAGAAACACTCTAATGATTGAAATATTTTGTCTCTAAATGACCATTAAAAGCTATAAAAACGCAACGGCAATTATTTGGCTAATCATCATCAGAGCTATTATTTTTCAGAATGTAAACGCAAATGAAGACATTGCTTATCACGTTGAAATTCAAGGGGTTAAAAACATCGCCCTCAAAAAATCCTTACTCAGCTATTCTATCGCCCATCAACAAGAAGACTCCTTACCTAGTCGTTTATTTGCCTTAGAACATCGCGCCAAAAAAGATATTCCCATCTTTATTAAATTACTACGTTCAAAAGCTTATTTTAATTCCAAAATTGCTGTGGAATTTGAAAAGAAAGCTGAAGATACCGCGCTAATTTTTCGTTTTGAATTAGGGAAACCATACCTTTTAAAGCAAGTAAATATTGAGCTGGACGCTGAAAATTTAGAAAAACCGTCACTCAAATTATTAAACCTTGAATTAGATAAACCCGCTTTAACCACCGCCATTCTCGATGCCGAACAAACCCTATTAAATTATGCCAAAGAAAAAGCTCATGCTTTTGCAAAGCTTTGCCCTAAAAAGGTGGTCGTTAATCACGATTTACAGACAGTTAATGTTGATTTATGCCTTAATGCGGGAAAACGTGTTTATTTAGGCGCGGTGAGTTTTACAGGTAATGATAATGTCGAGGCTGAATTTTTAACCGCTTTAATCAAATGGGAACAAGGGGTTCTTTATAATCAACTAACCTTAGATACTAGCCGTTTAAAATTAGTCGATAGCCGCTTATTCACCGTAGCGCGTTTGCATTTAGCGAGCGAAGCCGATGAGAACGGTCATTTTCCTGTCACTTTTGAATTAAAGGAAAGATTACCGCGCACCATTAGTGCAGGATTAAGATTAACGACGGATGATGAATTATTTTTATTCCGCTTTGCATGGGAACATCGTAATTTATGGCGCGAAGGTGAAGCGATTGAAACCGAATTAAATATCTCAATGGTTAAATCTTCATTAGAAGGCAGTTTTCGTAAACCTGTTTTTTACGCGCCAGAAAATACCTTTGTCGCTAATGCTGCGTTTATCACCGAAGATACGGATGCTTATGAAAGTTTACGCGCTGAATTTAGCGCGACAATCGAGCATCAATACACTAAAAAGATGCGTGTGAATGGTGGTCTAGCGTATCAATTCTCGCGTGTTACTGAAAAAGAAGAAATTAGCGAAGATTTTAGTTTAGTATCTTTACCTATGCGTTTTAGTTGGGATTTTTCGGATAATTTTTTAGAACCAACGTCGGGCGGACGGTTATGGATAGATGAACAGCCGTTTTACGATCTTGGTTCGGGCGCGAGTTTTCACAAACAAAAAATTCGTTATAACCATTATTTTAGCCTGAGTGATGACGATGATTTTATTTTGGCGGGGCGCATTATTCTCGGTAATATTTGGGGCGCAGATATTCAAGCGATTCCCGCTGATTTACGTTATTTTGCAGGTGGTGGTGATACCGTGCGCGGCTATAGTTATCAATCTTTATCCCCAAAAGATTCAACAGGTGATTTAATCGGTGGACGTTCTTTGTTAAGTTTATCGACTGAATTTCGGGCATGGGTCACAGACAGTATTGGAGTCGTCGCTTTTGTCGATGCAGGTCGCGCTTATGCGGGTACTTATCAGGATATTGGAGACGAATTACAAATAGGGGCGGGGTTAGGTTTACGTTATAAAACCCCGATAGGTGCGCTGCGCCTTGATTTGGCACGTCCGATTAATAAACGCGAAGAAGATGATGAATTTCAGGTTTATATCAGCATAGGGCATACATTTTGAGTTTTTCTTTCTCTTCGCTTTGGCAGCGTAAAGGCTTACGCATTTGCAGCTATATCGGCTTAGGATTTATCGGTTTTTTATTTTTAATATTAGCCTTGTTACAATTTCCGCCTTTGCAAAGACAACTCGCTCAATCTTTAAGCGAGAGTTTAAGTGATGAAGAAACTTTTATAACACTAAGTCCCATAGAAGGCTTTTTACCGTTTACGCTGCGTTTTGATGAATTTAGCATTGCCGATAAACAAGGGGTTTGGTTAAAGCTTGAAAAGGTGGAATTAGCATGGTCATTTACCGCCCTTTTAACAGGCGAGATTTTAGTGCGAGAATTAGGGGCGAAACATTTATTAATTGAACGTCTGCCACCGTCTAAAGAAAAAACTGAGCCAGATGAGCCTATCGAAATTCCTACCTCTTTACCTGATTTAGAGATAGATTTAATGCGGGTGAATATTCATCATTTAGGCATTGATAAAATTGAGTTAGGAAAAGCGGTATTAGGTCAGCCTTTATCTTTGAATTTTACTGCCGATGC
>WTBX01000060.1 GCA_013138855.1 Methylococcaceae bacterium | reverse complement strand
TTATCGGACAACTTAATGATGCTGATCTACTCTATAAAATTGTTCAAAAAGTAAGACAAACTGATTTAAGCCCTAAAGCGATTTCTAATCATGACATGGGCTTAGTGTTTGAAGAACTCATCCGTCGTTTTGCAGAAAGCTCAAACGAAACCGCAGGCGAACATTTTACCCCGCGCGATATTGTCCGCCTTACCACCTCCTTAGTCTTTATGGAAGATGATGATGCCTTAACCAAAGCGGGCATTGTACGCACGATTTACGATCCCACCGCTGGGACAGGCGGCTTTTTATCGTCGGGAATGGAGTATGTGCATGAATTAAATCCGCAAGCGGTCATTCGTAGTTTTGGGCAAGAGCTAAACAAAGAAAGCTATGCGATTTGTAAGGCAGATATGCTGATTAAGGGGCAAGAAGTTAATAATATCAAGTTCGGAAATACCTTATCAGACGACCAGCTTTATGCGAATAAATTTGATTATATGTTATCGAATCCACCGTTTGGTGTGGACTGGAAAAAGATAGAAACAGCGATTAAAGATGAGCATACGCTCAAAGGTTTCGACGGGCGTTTTGGGGCAGGTTTACCGCGTGTGTCGGATGGTTCGTTATTATTTTTACTGCATTTAATCAGTAAATTGCGTGATGCAGCGGACGGTGGCGGACGAATTGGGATTATTCTCAATGGTTCGCCGTTGTTTACAGGCGGTGCGGGGTCGGGTGAGTCGGAAATTCGGCGTTATATTTTAGAAACGGATTTGTTAGAAGCGATTGTCGCCCTGCCGACCGATATGTTTTATAACACCGGCATTGCGACTTATGTATGGGTGTTATCGAATAAAAAATCAGCCGAGCGCAAAGGTGGGCTGATGAAAATCGTTAATTTTCACCACATAAAACCAAGCCGCTTTTTGTTCCGTTTCTTACCTTAGAATAAGCCTCTGTTTTCTTGCTTTGCAATGTCTCTCCCAGCTCTTCTTTGCACCATTTCACAATCGTTTTTACAGGTGTGAAAATGAGGGCTTCTTTTACCGTATCAACTGTCATTTCGCCAACGAATGCGCCGATACCTAATATTAACGAAGTGAAACCTTCTTTGGCATAATCTCGTTCAAGATGTTTTTGTTTTCCAAATACGGATTCAATGATTTCACTGCTGCCTAATAGCCGCTCGTCTTTTTTACAAACACTGCCTTGTGTCTTTACAAAATCAATCAAATTCTCTTTCAAGGTAATCGCTGAGGCGTATTTTAAATCAGGGAGTTTTTCTTGAAACTGTGCTTTTAATACTTGGTATCCGTTAAGCGTGATTCCCTCAGAGCGCACCACTTGCTCCGTCAACGTAGCAACTTGTAATAGCTCGTCCCATTCTTCAAGGCTATCTGGATGGTCATTTAACCACTCAAGTTTGGCGCGTTGTTTTTCCTCAGCCTCAATAGAATCATCATCACTGTTAATGATTTCCAAAGTTTCCAAACCCCAATTTAACAATATTTCAATATTCATATATCGTGCTTTACTACGCTGGTTAGGCGGCTTTAAATGTGAAAGCACAGTTTGTTGCAGTTGATTTTTTGTTTGTGCCGCCTGTTGTGTAAACAGTTTCCAGTTCTCATCCTTGCTTAGCTGCGCTTTGAGCAGACACGCGGTTTTATGCTTGATGTCATAAAGCGAAACGCAATTGTCTTGGTCTGCGCAAAACTTCTCAATCCCTGATTTTAAATCAGAGCCATAATCACTCACAATAGCTCGTGGAACGCCTGTTTTAAGCACGGTTTTCTCAAGCTGTTCCAAAACCACTTTTCCCGTCGAGCTTTCAACAGGTAATAAATCAATTGGCTCTACATCTTGATAAGTCAGGCTTCTGCCTTTCGGCAATTCACTCAAACGAATGCCTAAAATGAGCAGGCACTTTGTCTTACCCAATTGAATGGTATGGTCAACAATCCAGCACCAATCATCAGCGATTTGTTTCGGGCGCATCAGCTTATAATGCCCCAATCTCAGCAACCAAATACGGACACTAAACCAAGAAGGAACAGACTCTAGAGGTTGTTTCAGTACATCGTTAACAAGACTCAAAACTCGCGAGCTTCCTCGAAGGCTGATAGCTGATAACACGAACTGTAACAACAACAAAATAGTCGTTGCAGAGTACTTATGGTAGGGGACATTAATCTCATTAAGAGGACTCTCAACAACCATCAATTCCTGTTTTTTTTTAGACTCCACTAAATCGTTTTCTATAATTTCAGTCGTTTGTTCGAGATTTTTGAGCTGTTTTCTTAGATTAATAGCTTCATCTTTCCACCTTTTTTTAGAAGTCTCTAAAGTCCGAAGTTTCTTTTTTAGTTGCCTATTTTCTTTTTTATTTTTCAAAGATTTTGCTTTCCAGCTATCACGACTTTTTTCAAAGAATTGTACTAATTTTCTAAGAGGGCTTTTATATAAACCTGTACCTGACATAATGGCATTTAATCTATCAATTTAATGGAATATAAATGATACTATCTTGTGTTTGGTGAATCTAGCAAAAATGGTGGATTTTCATCACCCCAGCTTGTCCCTGATGTTGTTGCCGTATCGCCCGAATTTTTATTAGCCGTTGCTTTAGGAGCGGGCGTTACCGTTTTAGTTGCCGCCTTAAGAGGTTTTCCTATTTCGACTACACATAGCTTAACAGGGGCTTTAGTGGGAGCAGGACTTACGGCAGCGGGAGCAGAAATTAACCTTTCCGTGTTAGGTAAAGCTTTTTTTATACCGCTGTTAGTGAGTCCTTT
>WTBX01000359.1 GCA_013138855.1 Methylococcaceae bacterium | reverse complement strand
TTATTAAAATTTTCGCCGACAAAAAAAGGATAAAGAGTGTAAGTGTTCAGTCCCCCTCTTAAAAAAAGAGGGGTTAGGGGAGATTTTATTAAATAAATCCCCCTCAACTCCCCTTTTCCAAAGGGGGAGGTGAATACTTACACTAAGTTGCTCAACTATTGGATTATTATGTTTTCAACACGCTTGATTTAATGGTCACGCTGAATGATATAAAGCGATAAATCACGTAATAAACCCGCTTCACTACCAAAATCACTCAAGCTTGCGATGGCTTGCTCATGCAGTTCCTGAGCTTTTTCTTTAGCCCCTGCAAGCCCTAAAAGGGCAGGGTAGGTAGGTTTATCATTATCTTGATCTTTGCCTTGGGTTTTACCTAAGGTCGCGGTATCACTTTCTTCATCTAAAATATCGTCTTTTACCTGAAAAGATAAGCCAATACATTTTGCATAGTGATCTAGCTTAGTCGCAACCTGTGGGTCAATATCCGCTTTAGAGAGAGCTGCCATATTAACACTGGCACGAATTAACGCACCTGTCTTATGAATATGCATATTTTCAAGTTCTGGCAAACTGATTGTTTTACCCACGGAGGCTAAATCAATGGCTTGACCGCCCACCATTCCTTGCGAACCACTGGCTTTAGTCAAGGTGGTAATCATTTGCAAACGCTGCTCGGCTGAGGCTTGCATGGTTGAATCATGTGCTAAGGTTTCAAACGCTAAAGCCTGTAAGGCATCGCCTGCCAAAATAGCGGTCGCTTCATCAAAAGCTATATGGCTAGTTGCCTTGCCGCGTCTTAAATCATCATTATCCATTGCAGGCAAATCATCATGAATCAACGAATACACATGAATAAATTCCACCGCACACGCAGGGCCATCTAAAACATCCGCCTCTAATCCTAAGGCTTTTCCTGTACAGTAAGCCAACATAGGGCGCATTCTTTTGCCGCCATCTAAAGTGCTGTAACGCATCGCTTCATGCAAGCGTTGTGGCAAAATATTTTCGCGAGGAAGACGTGCGTCCAAGGCTTTTTCGACACGGTTTTGACAAAAAGTAAGATATTCTTTTAATGCGTTACTCATCGGTAAATGGCTCCAGTTTATTTGCCGTTTTTATGATTATAAAAGTTTTTAGTTTTGCTCATTATCAAGCAAAAACTAGGATGTATTAAAAATTTATTTATCATCATACTAATTTAGTGTCTTCTTGCTTAAGTGGATGAACGATTTATTCCAACTTAGAAGACGTTTTAAATAAAGTGATATTTTTTTCTGCTAACATCACGATAGAATATTAATGTACGATATAAATTTTATAGCGAATGGCAACACGGTTTTTTAATATTATCTAGTTAAGATAAACATATCGTTTAAAATAATATACCAAACGCACAACCGACCATTATATCTTAAATATTAAACTGAGTGATTAGGAAGTATGACGACCGAATATAACGCTGCGGCGATTGAAGTTTTAAGCGGGCTAGATCCTGTTAAGAAAAGACCGGGAATGTACACCGATACCACCCGCCCAAACCATCTTGTACAAGAAGTGGTTGATAACAGTGTTGATGAAGCTATGGCAGGCTTTGCAAGCAGTATAGAAGTATTCTTATATAAAGATGGTTCGGTAGGCGTAAGTGATGATGGGCGAGGAATGCCTGTTGATTTACACCCTGAACAAGGCATCCCTGGTGTGGAAGTTATTTTGACACAACTCCATTCGGGCGGTAAATTTTCCAATAAAAATTACCAGTTTTCAGGGGGCTTGCATGGTGTGGGGGTGTCGGTGGTTAATGCCTTATCCATGAAACTTGAAATTGAAGTTAAACGCGATGGCAAAGTTTATCAAATGCAGTTTGCAAACGGCGATAAACAAACTGAATTAGCTGAAATCGGCAAAGTAGGTAAAAACAATACGGGAACAGCGATTTCTTTTTTGCCCAATAGTAAATATTTTGACTCCAGTAAAGTTTCAGTCTTGAAATTAAAACACGTCTTACGAGCCAAAGCGGTGTTATGTGCAGGCTTAAAAATTAGTTTATATGATGAAGCCAGTGATGAACAATGGGACTGGTGTTACCAAGATGGTTTAAAAGAATATTTATTAGATAGGGTAGGGGAGACAGAATATTTTCCTGAACAACCGTTTATGGCCGATATTGCCAGCGATCATGAGGCGGTAGAATGGGGTATTGTATGGACGGCTGAAAGCTTGTCAGAGGCAGCCGTTAATGAAAGCTATGTAAATTTAGTGCCTACTGCACAAGGCGGAACCCATGTTAATGGTTTACGAGCGGGGTTAACTGAGGCGATTCGTGAATTTTGTGATTTTAGAAGTTTATTGCCACGCGGCGTTAAAATCGCGCCTGAAGATGTATGGGAACTTTGTCATTTTGTGTTATCCGTGAAACTGGAAGACCCGCAATTTTCAGGACAAACAAAAGAAAGATTAAGCTCCAGAGAATGTGTCGCCTTTGTCTCAGGCGTTGCGAAAGATGGCTTTAGTTTATGGTTGAATCAACATCCAACCGAAGGTGAGAAAATTGCTGAAATTATTTTAAGCAGTGCGCAAAAACGCTTAAAATCGAATAAAAAAATAGTCCGTAAAAAAATCTCTCAAGGCCCTGCTTTACCCGGAAAATTAGCCGATTGTGCCGCGCAAGATTTATCGCGGACTGAATTATTTTTAGTGGAGGGGGATTCTGCGGGCGGTTCTGCAAAACAAGCACGAGAACGAGATTTTCAAGCCATTATGCCGTTACGCGGTAAGATTTTAAATACATGGGAAGTAGATTCCTCGCAAGTGATGGCATCTCAGGAAGTGCATGATATAGCGGTTGCTTTAGGGATAGAACCAGACTCCGATGATTTAACAGATCTACGTTACGGTAAAGTCTGTATTTTGGCGGATGCGGATTCTGATGGTAATCATATTGCCACCTTGATTTGCGCCTTGTTTTATCAGCATTTCAAACCCTTAGTTGAAGCTGGGCATGTATTTGTCGCCATGCCACCGTTATATCGTGTCGATGTGGGCAAGCGCGTTTTTTATGCTTTAGATGAGGGCGAACGTTTAGGCGTTTTAGACAGAATTAAAGCGGAGAAACTCAAAGGGACGATTAATGTGCAGCGGTTTAAAGGTTTAGGGGAGATGAATCCTAGCCAATTACGGGAAACAACCATGAATCCAGATACACGTCGTTTAGTGCAGTTAACCATTGAAGAAGATGATGATACGCGTGAAAAAATGGATTTATTATTGGCGAAGAAACGTTCACAGGATAGAAAAAGTTGGTTGGAAGATAAGGGGAATTTAGCGCAGGTTTAAGAGGTGATTTTTTTATTTAGTTGGAGGGCGGAAATTTTTCGACCTGTACGATTAACTCAGCCCAATTAAGAAATAAAGCCGAGAATTACATAAGACTGGCGGCTATCTGAAAGACGTAGTCTTTTGGGTAGCTGCCAGTCCCCACGAAATATATTAATATGAGCGTGGGGACTGGCAGCAAACTAAAGGGCTTCGCCCTTTAGCTGCCGCCAGCCTATTAACCGCACAGGTCGAACTTTTTTAAAACTTCATGTTCTTCATGCGCTTCATGGTAAAAATAGAAGTCGCTTGAATTAATTTTTATGTCTGTACGTAACATTAGTTATTAAGAATCATCACTCGCTTGAGCTAAATCAACTAATACTTGCAAAGATTTAGAAAATTGTTGTTCATCATCCGCTCTAACGCTTGCATGAGCCACTTTACGCCCTTTACGCGGCGATTTATCATAAAGGTGTAAATGCGTGTGTTCAACTTCCAATATTTTTATCGATTCAGGGACATCACCAATAAAATTAACCATGCCTGTAAAACCACGGGTATCGGTTGAACCTAATGGCAAATCTAAAATGGCACGTAAATGATTTTCAAATTGACTGGTTTCTGAACCTTCAATCGTCCAATGTCCTGAATTATGCACACGCGGTGCAAATTCATTTACCAGTAATTGCCCATCAACATCAAATAGTTCCAACGCGATTAAGCCAACATAATCCAACTCACTTAATAAACGAGTCACATAATCTTGCGCTTGTGCTTGCGAAACATCATTATCACGACATTCCGAAACGCGCAAAATTCCGCCAGTATGTTTATTTTCTGATAAAGGATAATAAGCAATTTCACCATTAGGACGACGTGCAGCGATAATCGACACTTCACGCTGAAAATTAATAAAACCTTCCACAATAGAGGGGACAGCTTGCATAGATTCCCATGCAGCCTCTAATTCATCAACCGACTTTAAAACGACCTGTCCTTTACCGTCATAACCCATACGGCGACTTTTTAAAATTGCAGGATAGCCAATGGTTTCCATCGCTTGTTGCAACTCTTCTAAATTAGAAACAGGC
>WTBX01000214.1 GCA_013138855.1 Methylococcaceae bacterium | reverse complement strand
ATAACATTTAGCCAATGCTTGCACGGAAGCTTTTTTAACCAAGCCTTTCAATACCACTTTTAATTGCTGGGCGGTTTTATCCGTTTGTAGTTTGACATAGATCTGCGGTGGAACTTTATAGCGAGGCTTAACCTCAGCAAAAATACTTTTGGCAAAAAACTCTTTTTGTAATTGCATCGCTTTAGCTTCGGTTTTAAATATTCCTAAGGAAATATCACCTTTAAATTCGCCTTTTTGAAATAACCACGCGCCTTTAACGCCTAACTCCTTAAGCATTTTTAAATTCTTTTTTGATTCGTTAAAGGTCGTTTCTTTAGGGTAGAAAACGAGATAACCTGTAATGACGGTTTTATTTTTTTGATGTTTTTGTAATAAAGCAGAGTCAATGCCTATTTTTTCAGCCCATTTATCAATAGATGTATCATTTGAAAAAACACCTACTTGGTAACATTGTTTCTCAACTGTTTTATTGATTGTGGCAATTAAAGCTGCATTATTTTCTATCGTAGCTGTAGTCGGCACTTTTGTCGTAGCATTTTCACTAGATGGTTTTGAGTGAACAGTCATTTCAAGCTTGTTTTCGATACTATTCGCAGCGGCTTGTTCTGCTTCTGTTAATAATAAAATTTGCTTTTCAGTATTCTGCACCAATTCAACAGAGTTAGAGAGTATTTTATCTAAAGCCCCTTGTTGATATTGCCATGAGAAATAGACAATATTTGTCAATAAAGCCAAATAAAAGACAATTTTCATAAGCGTTGGCGAATTAAGAGAGCTAAACCGTTTAAAACTAAATTTGGTTCGATAATCGCGGGAATGGATAAATAGCGGGCAATCAATTCAGCATCACCGCCCGTTAATATTAGCTCTGCTTTAGTTTTGCTTGCGACTGCTTTTTCAATAAGTCCAGCAGCGGCATATACCGTGCCGCTAAAAATAGCGTCATCGGTTTGATTAGCAAGTCCTACGACAGTTGCTTGCTCAGAAAATCCCAGCGCGGCGGTGTTATTTAATAAAGAATTTCTCATCAGTCTTAAACCTGCGGTAATTAAACCGCCTTCATGAGTTCCGTGTTCATTAATAAAATCAACGGTAATGGCGGTACCACAATCAACGATCCATGCTGCGTGTTGATAGTGTTGATGACTGGCAAGTAAACATAACCAACGGTCTACGCCTAATTTTTGTGGTTGAGGATAACTATTTTTTACCCCGAAAGCCTCGCCACTGCTTTTGGCAATCACGATCGTTACGTTTTGCCATAATTTTTTAACTAATTCAATAATATGACTTTTAATCAGTTCCGTACTTACGGCGGAAATAGCAACGACTTCGGGGGCTGCAAACAGCCGCCATTCATTCATTAAACCTTCAAGAAAATTAGTCTCATGCCATAAGGCAAAACTTTGCTGAACTTCCCCGTCTATTTCTAAAGCCCATTTTAAACGGCTATTGCCTATATCAATCAGTAAATTCATTAACTTTGCCGAAAACTTACTTCACCTGAGGCAAAGGTCTTAATTTCACCTTGTTTATTTTCAAGTAGCAACATTCCATTATCATCTATTCCCGCAACGACACCGTCGAACTGTTGTTGTCCTATATAAATAGCAACCGCCTTTCCTTGCATACAATCATAAGATCGCCATTCTTGCAGATACGCTGCAAACGTATCATTTTCAAAACTAGCGACAATTGGTAATAAATGATTAAGTAATAAACTCGCCAGTTGATTTCTGGAATAATTATGTGTGCCAATGATACGCTCTAAATCCGTCCACGGTTGCGTAATCGTTGAAGTTTCCTTTTCGGGTAAATACAGATTTAATCCTAAACCAATGACCGCGCTACAGTCACCGCCAGATTCTCCAGAGACTTCAATTAAAATGCCCCCTAATTTTTTATCTTGCCAAAAAATATCATTCGGCCATTTTAAGCCTATGTTTTTTACACCCATGTCAGACAAGGCTCTAACGACAGCCACGCCTACCGCAAGACTCAAGCCTGAAATGGCCGAAAAGCCGTTTTCAAATTGCCATAAAAGCGAAAGATATATATTTGCACCGAAAGGTGAAACCCATTGCCGTCCACGTCTACCGCGTCCGCCTGTTTGTGATTCTGCAAAACAAACACGCCCTAATGAGGATTCTGACTTAGCACATTCAACTAAATAGCTATTGGTAGATTCAATTTGTGAATGAATTTCTAGTGTTGATAATAAAGCCGAGGTTTGCTGATTTAATTCGGCTTTAATTTGTGAGTCAGAAAGTAACTCTATCGCTCGATCAAGCTTATAGCCTTTACCACTGAGCGCAATAATTTCTAGCCCTGAATCAGCAAAGCTATGCAAATATTTCCAAATCGCCGCACGGCTAATATTTAAAGCAGAAGATAATTCCGTCCCTGAATGAAAATCGCCATCCGCAAGAATGGTTAAAATTTTGTAGTGTTTCTCAGTAAAGGTCATAAGTATCTATTTTAAAAAATAGGGAAAAGCATAATAACGGAGACGCGACTTCTAGTCGCGCCGTGTGTTCTTTCTATAGTTTGAGTAAGTATGACTCGTGCGCGACTAGAGGTCGCGTTTCCAATACCCTGAAATTTAAAGTAGATACGGTCATAAATTATTTTAATCCACCGTGACATCATTATGTTTAGCGACAATATCTAAAGCTTGAGGAAGTATTTTGATAAAGGCATCAAAAATCTCAGGATCAAAATGTTTACCGCGTTGACCTTCTAGGGTTTCCAACACCTTATTTAAATCCCATGCCTCTTTGTAATAACGGTTGTGCATTAGGGCATCAAACACATCAATCACGCCAACAATACGTGCATAAAAATGAATTTCCTCACCTTCAAGCCCTTGTGGATAGCCCTTTCCATCATAGCGTTCATGATGCTGATGAGCGATAACCGCTGCCGCTTTTAATAAAGGACGTGGAGAATTATTTAAAACATCATAACCAAATTTAGAATGCTGTTTGATTTGATCGTATTCTTCTGCGGTAAGTTTTCCTGGTTTTTTTAAAATATTATCAGGAATAACCACTTTACCTAAGTCATGCAAGGCTGAGGCTTTACGAATAAGTTTTGCCTCTTCTTCTGGCAAACCTAATTCTAACGCTAGCACATAACTCAATTTCGCTAATCGTTTTACATGATTTCCTGTTTCTCTTGAGCGGGTTTCAATAAAACCACCTAAACGAAAAATTAAATCTTCCTGAGCATCAGAAATTTCTTTTTCTAAAATAATACTTTCTAAAGCACAGGAAATATTAGCTGAAAAAATATCTAGCAACGATTGACTCAAAGAATTTACTGGTTTACAGTTTTTTAAATAAACAAGCATTGCATTACCATGCTTTGCTTTAAAATAACCTACAAAACAATCATTAATAAAAAATGAGCGTTTTTCTACATAAGCCTTATCAAGGTAAGTATAAAGTTCTGTCCTTTGAAAAATACTCTCTTTTAACTGAGATTTGCCTAATATGGCATTCATACCTTGTGACATATTTACGCTTGCAACAAGACCCGAGGCACGAACATTTTCCATATCTTCGTCTGCTGCTAATAAAGCACTCAATTGTTCCAATAATAAAGTAGCAAACTCGGTTAATGAGTGAGTATTAAATAATTGATTAGACGCATTAATAATAGTCTCTAAGCCTGTACGGGTAAATAATAAAGAAGCATGAGATATTTCAGTATTTATTAAATCTTTATAAGCTCGAATAGCGTTATAAATCGTAATAAGCAGGCGTTTTTTATCCAGTGATTTTTTTTTCTTATAATCAATAATGTCATACTCTAAAAAGATAGTCTCTTCTGGCATTATTCCCAATTTATCTGCACACAGCACTATTCGGGTAAATTTATTTTTTAGTGTTTC
>WTBX01000387.1 GCA_013138855.1 Methylococcaceae bacterium | reverse complement strand
TCCGAGGTCTTGAAGACCTCGGAGGTCTGATCCTCATCAAATTTTAAATTATGAAAGGGAAGTTAAGTAACTTATTTCGTGCATGTTCCTAAGGGTTGAGAAAACGTATCTACTTTAAATTTCAGGGTATTGGAAACGCAACTTCTAGTCGCGCACGAGTCATACCTACTCAAACTATAGAAAGAACACACTGCGCGACTAGAAGTCGCGTTTCCATTATTATGCTTTTCCCTGTTTTTAAAGTAGAGACGAGAAAACCTTATTCGCCTTGGTAAGCCACTTCACCTTTAAACTTAAATCGTAACCAATTACAAAAACGAGTATAAGCCGCTAAGACAGGATTTGCCCCTGCCATCGCGACCGCATCAACTAGACAATACCAAGCCGCTACACCGCTAGGCGGATTTCCTTGCGCTAAACCTGTTGCAGGATCAATTTCTGCCCATACCCATGTTCCTGAACTTGTGCCAACGATTTCTAGCCATGATGTGATAAAAAATGCAGCTAAATACACCATCGGTGAGCGACCTTTAAAAAGGCACGCGAGAAAAATACAAAACAGTATCGCGCCGATATCATCTTTACGGCTTGCAAAGTCACTCATCCCCCACAACGCCCAAAAAGCCCCTATAAATACGACAAAAATTGAGATTTCTCGCGCATAACGCTGAAAAAAACCAGAACGCGCCATCGCAACAGCTGTCAAATAAACCATGCCATGTCCTGCGGGAATATATAAGGGAATATTATTAAAACGATAGCTATAACCTTCCATATACAACGCAGCAAAATTTTCACCTATGGTTGCAAAAACCACGGCAATCATCACTTGAACTCGAATATGCTTATCTTCACCCCACAGCATAGTAATTAAAAACACCCATGCCAATACAGCCAATGTTTTCTGGTGTTCCAGCGGTGCAGAACCATCATAACTTAGACTAATGGTTACACAAATAAAAGTAAATCCCGCAAGAATATAATCTCTGGGCTGATGTTTGACAGCCACATTGGGGTCTGGAAAATAAGGGAGCATAAATCACCGTTTATATTAAAAATAATTTTTAGCTGTGAACCTAAAATATTCACAACGTCCTTTTAAAAAGGGAATAGAAGGATAACTAAAAAATCTTATCTGTGTTGAAAACCGTTATTTTAGAAGGCAACCTCCCAAAAACAAAATTATAATTTTCAAATATGAAATCACGACTTTTAGTCGCGCACGAAGCTTAGATTCTTTAATATCTTCCGTGAAACCGAAGTATTTTAGCTACACAGGACTGGCAGCCCTCTCTTGATTTTTTATAGTTTACGAAAGGACTGCCAGTTCTTATTTCCCTATTTTCACAGGAAATCCCAAAAACCGAAGTTTTATGTATGAATTTTAAAATGAGCTTATTTTAACCTGTCCAATTGATAGATTTCAGGTCTCGTGCGCGATTAAAAGTCGCGACTCCGTATACCCTGTTACAATCCATAATAACAATTACCTCATTATTTCAGCATAAGTCAAAGCAGATTGATTTGCAGCCACAACACGATTTCGTCCATTATTTTTTGCCTCATATAATGCCGTATCAGCCAGTTTAACGGTGCGATTAAAATCAGGATGCCCATCATGAATAGCGGTACCAACACTCACAGTCACCGATAAAGACTGCTTATCATTCAAATGAAAGGCTGTCTTTTCAACAGCCAAGCATATCTTTTCAGCCGCTCTCATAATCACTTTAGAATTAATATCACCAAGGACGATTAAAAACTCTTCACCCCCCAAACGAAAAACAAAATCACCCGCACGAACTTCATTAGTTAAAACTTCCGCAATCTGCACCAGAACTTTATCACCATTATCATGGCCATAATTGTCATTAATTTTTTTAAAAAAATCAATATCAACCACTAACACCCCAAAAATCAATCCACTTTGCATACTACATTCAGTTTCATGTCTAAGTACCGTTTCTAAATAACGACGATTAAACAGTCGCGTTAAACTATCACGGCCATTATCTTTTTCAATAATTTCTTTAGCAATATCACCTAACAACCAAATGGATTTAGAAACAAACATGTTTAATTCTTTGAGTAATATTTTTCGTTGTTCTAAATCCTTAAATCCATCCTTTAATTTTAATAAAATCTCATCTATGTCATCCAGTAACTGAACTAGCTCAATATATTCAGTACGATTAATTAAAAATAATTTTGCCTTATGTGTAACCCATAAACCAAAATTAGAATGTCGAATAGTGGGTAAATGATCTACATCAAATTGTTCTTGTTGAATGGTAAATAATAATTCTCGCATCCAATCAGAAAGCGACGTTCTGAGCCGTTCACAGTCAAAGGCTAAATTATGCGTGGAAAATTGTAATTTAAATGCCTCAGATTCTTTTTCATTAATAATCAACTCCCCTTGGTAACTTTCATTCATCAAACCTAAAGCGCAATCCAACACTTGACTACTCAATAAGGTTGCCTTATTGAGTTCTTGGCGATTTAATTTAGAATGTAATAATAATTCTACAATTTTATTTTTAATTAAATACATCCCATAATTAACTAAACTAATAGGTAAATCAATTCGTCCATGTATCAATCCTATTTCTAATTGATACTTCAAATAAGCATCCTGTTCTTTTTCTGTTTCACGGTATAAGAAAGCAATATTAATCCAATTGATTAAACTGGCCTTTAAACGATGCTTGACTAAATCACTGTTAATAAAAAGAATAGCTTTTTTATCAGTTAACATAATACGATAAAAAGAATGAACAATATCTTCTGCATGGGGGTCAATCACTGCGCGAATTTTAGCAAAAACCAGAGCATTTTCAGGTACATTAATCTCAGCCAATATTTTGTGATAAATAGATTTCATAAGTAACTCTGATTTTTTATTTTTAAATGACTGATGTTAAGAAAAATTAATTATCCACAAAAGATACGAAGATTAAGACGACCAACTTAAGGCAGGACACTTTCAGAGAACATTTTAAACCATGAAGAACATGTAACTAAAGATAAGGCTTCATGCTCTTCATGGTTATATTTGAAAAATGTGTTATTTGTCTCGTCTTAAGTTGATAGCCAAAATTAAGAAGGAATCCAATAGCTTTGGCTATTGACGAGCTTTTAAAAAAATCAAACATCGGGAGTTGTAAAGCGAAAGTTTTCATTATGATTACCCACGCCAATGTAAGTATTCACCTCCCCCTTTGGAAAAGGGGGATTGAGGGGGATTTATTTAATAAAATCTCCCCTAACCCCTCTTTTTTTAAG
>WTBX01000280.1 GCA_013138855.1 Methylococcaceae bacterium | reverse complement strand
AGCCTTGAACATTGGCAGGCGAGGCTTGAGTTGGTTAAAGATTATGCGGGGGCAGACAGTTATTATAGTCCTGAGCGTGATGTTTATAGCAAAGGCTTTCGTGGTACGCCTGAACGTCCTGTGAAATTATCTTTATTAGGTTCGAGGACATTACGGTTTAAAATTAGACCGTTACATCCTGAGGGAGTGTTGGATTCCGCGCTTAATGGTTGGATTGAAATTAAAGATAATGTAGGCACAAACCTGACAGGTCTTAAAGACTTGTCAGGTTTAAATTCACAGCATCGCCTTTACCCTTTTACCAATAATACGCCCTCACAAGGTTTAAATTTGGTTTCGGGTAAAGCCTTGCAATTAGGTGGTTTGGTTGAACTGGAATATCAATTAGGTGAAGGCTGGCATGATATTGAGATTTTTTCACAGCAAGCTAATATTTCTATTTCGGTAGAAGAATTACAAGCCCAAATGCCTGTGACCGTATTGCCTCGTTTAACACCCTATAATTTTGAAGCACACTGGTTATTGCCTGAATTACCGATGTTGACGGTAAGTAATCAAACTTTAATTAATCCGTTTAGAAACACAAATTTTCCGAGTGCAGCAAAAGGTTCTCAGCCAATTAATTTAATTCGTCAAGCCATCAGTATTGGTGAATCAATCATCTCGCATAGACAAGTAGAAACACCATTTACGCCTTTAGTGAAAACTGCCGATGCAGCATGTTTATCTGCTCGTATTGAAAATAATATTGAGATGCTCAAACGCTTGCCACGTACTCAATCAAGCTCATTAACGATTAGCGCGAAAACCTTAACGGTCGCTGAGGTTTTGAATCTTATTCAAATTGAAACCATAGAACAAGCGCAACTAAGAATGATGCAGTATTTGCGTTTAGTGGAGCAAGATGCTGCGAATATTGAAAAACTGTTATTTCCTGCCGAAAAATTACGTTTAACGTATTTATATGACCCTTTATTACAGTCTTTATGGCAACGTATTAGCCGTTATAGTCAATGGCAACCTTTAGAGTCTATTGAAGCGAATGCGGGGCTGCGTTTTATTGAAATTGAAGGCTGGCAGCCTGAAAGCCCTTTTATTCGCACACGCAAAGCCTTATTACCTTATATCGCTAAACAAGAGCATATTATTTTTGCTGACCAGCGTTTAGTGTTTATCAGTCAAAATTTAAAACCTATCTCCTTACATATAGCTGCACGTTTAAGTGATGTGCCTTTTCTACCTGAATCCGATGCTCAGTTATTATTTTCTATTGATGATAATCCGCCTCAAACGGTAACTTTAAAACGCGAACAATCATGGCAACGTTTCACCGTAAACCTACCAGAAGGTGAACATAGTTTGCGTTTTTATCAGCCCAAATCTTTAGGAAATCAATATATAAAACTGCGCTTTGATGACCATATTTCTGATTTAACCGTTTCGCAAGAACGCGGTTATTTTGTCAGCACCCATAACGAAGCTGTGAAAATCAATGTTCAAGGTGAAACGCTATTACGCATAGATGAATGGCAAAATGGAAGCTCTAAAACGCATTATGTGGAAGTTGCAGAGGGCTGGCAATCCTTACGTTTTCCACCTACTAAAGGGCAATCAGAACGTCTATTACGTTTTAAGCAACGCCGTTTAGTGTTTGAGCCTAAAGAAATTAATAGCCGCATTATTCAGCGAACCCTAGAAAAAATTCCTGAGCCTGCTCTTAAACTTTCAGAGGCTAAAAAAATAAGCAAAGTTCATCTGCATGATGAATTTAAACTAGGTGCGCAAGAAGATGGTACAACAACGCTAGGCTTTGATTTAGTTCGCCGTAATAATGCGCAAGAAGATACCGATAGCAAACAGGCGGAGCAGTTTGCACAATATCGTTTAGAACATCATTATTACCAGCCGTATTTTAAAACTTATACGCATATTCAAGCTTTAGGGCGGGTACGCGAGTTTGGCGGTACGACGTTAGGACTTAAATATTCACAATTCTTTTTACCGTCGCTATTACCATTTTCGGTTACAGTCGATTCTAAATTAATGGGGCAATGGGTTCATGATGAATTTGAATGGCTAGGCGAAATCAAACTTAAGGCTTCCAAAAGTTATCAAATTCTACCTAAAACTAAGTTAATCCCTAGTGTCTCAACTTTTGCGCGACATTTAAGTTTGAAAGGCGATAGAAGAACCTCAGAAGACGAACAGTTCCAACAAAAAATTGACCAAGATGTGTATTCGCCTTATAAAGCCGACCATACTTCTGGCTTAAATGCGTCTTTATTAGTTGAACATAGACCTTGGCTAGATACCTTGTGGACAGGTAAAGTTAAATTGGGCAGTAATGAAGCCTTTGACTGGTTTGAACTTGACCACATCAGCACCGAATTTCATTGGAAACAATTATTAGGGGAAGTAAAGTTAGATGCTTCTTACAAAATGACGTTTTATCAGGCAGATAAAGATAGAGTGAAAAGTTCTAAGCGCAGTCGCTTTGATTTAGACATAGAGTGGAATCACTGGCTCTGGCATCAGCAGCGTTTTCAGTTTGAAACCAACTATAGTTATGATATTGAGAATAAGGAAAACCTAATCATGTTTTCCGTTTCAGTCCATTTAAGTGAAGGACGCGGTTATCGGGATTTCAAACCGAGTTCCCTTGATTTTAAGCACCTTATGCAACGACAAATACCTGATGAAGAGAACAATA
>WTBX01000315.1 GCA_013138855.1 Methylococcaceae bacterium | reverse complement strand
CTTGTTTATCTAAATGACTCCAGCGTTGTAGCCAAAAATTCGGTTGGGTAATAATTAATCCCTGATGCTCTTTTTTAAATGCCGCATTAATAAATTCACAGCGACTCGCTAAAGCAGAGGGCGCATTTCCTAAGCGAGTATCATCCCCCGCCCAAACACTGTATTCAGGTAGTAAGCTACTAAGTGATAAACTCAGTTGCGATAAAACCGCCAACGCTCGGCTTGACATTGCAAAATGTTTATAACGCACATTCGCCGCGTGGTGGGTTGTTAAAATCTGTCTTAATTCATTTTTTACTGTGTCGTTATCCATACAGACCTCTTAATGATTCCTAGCTGATTAGCTAACTTTTTCTGTTTCAAAAAATACCAAATTACGTTGCTGTTTATCAAATTCCATTCCGATTAAAAACAACTCTTTTTCTGTTGTTAGATATTTTTGTTGGTAATTTTTGGCTTTAATTTGCGCGAGTGCCGTGCCTTGTTCTGCCTGTTCATCTAGGGCTTTAAATTCAATAATAAAGACTTTGTTATCAAGCATCACGGTTAAGTCTATACGCCCTTTATTAGTGCTGTCTTCAGCAATAACCGTAAAACCAAAGGCGCAAAAACAACTATAAATAATCGAGGCATCATAGCCTTCATAATGGGACATTTGGTTTTTTCGATACCAGTCGTGAGGAATAGAGGCGAATAAGCGCACAATGGTTTGTTTTAAGCTGACAAAATCGGCTTGTTGCAAGGCTTTATACATCGCCATGCGATTTTTCGCGTTGTCGCTAGGGTTGCCACGGATTAAGTCGCTTAATAAATATTGATTTAAACTGGCTTTTACTTCTTGGTTTGGGTAGCTTAAATGAAATAATTTATCACCCCCAAAGCTTTCGACGCTTTTAATGGTTAAATACCCTGTCTGAAAAAGCAGTGTTTCTAAAGTAATATCATTAATATCAAAACTACCTAGACATGATTTAGTTAAACTAATATTTTCCAGATCTGGAGCTGCATATTGTCCACTTTTAATTAACTTTAATAAAAAGGATGGGCTGCCTGTTTCAAACCAATAATTGTCAAATTCTTTACTGTCCAGATAAAGCAGAATACTAAAAGGGTTATAAACGTTTTCACCTAAAAAATTGTAGCCGTTATACCAGCGTGCAAGTTTTTTAAAATCTACACCTTCTAAACGCTCAGCAAATACTTGTTTAATTTCTGCCTCGGTGTAACCGCATAAGCTTGCATAATCGGGGTTAAGTGAAATATCTCTTAAATTATTTAAACCACTGAATAGACTGACTTTACTAAATTTACTAACCCCTGTTAATAACGCAAATTTAATATAAGTATCGTGATCTTTAATAACAGCATACAAGTTTTTAAGCTCGTCGCGAATGGTTTCGGCAAAGTCTGGTTTTTTAAGATTATCTAAAATCGGTTTATCGTATTCATCTATTAATATGACAACAGGCATCCCCGTTTGCTCATAAAGAGCCTGTATTAATTCACCAAAACGATTAGGCGGGTAATTATTGCTGAGTTGAATATTATATTGCTTAGCGCAACTATCAAGGTTAAATTGAATAATTTGATATAAGATGTGAACGCTTGAAGCACCGCCCCCACCAAAGCTTAGATGTATGACAGGGTATTGCTTTGACCAGTCCCAATTATTTTCTAAATAGAGTCCTTTAAATAGTGTTTGTTCACCTAAAAAAGCAGATTTTAAGGTGCTTAGTAATAAAGATTTTCCAAAGCGACGCGGGCGAGATAGAAAATAATATTTGCCTTCATTGGCTAGTTTTTCAACGAATGGCGTTTTATCGACATAGTAATAATTCTCTGTAATCAATTCGGAGAAGGTTTGTAAACCAATAGGGAGTTTTTTTAAAGCCATGTGTCTTCACCTTTTTGTAGCAATTCTAACAGTGTTTTTTTAGGATTACAGTCATCGCCAAAGGAGATAGAATCTATATTAATCGATTCTTTAAAGACAAAGTGGTTGTTCCAACGGGAAGTTTGACTGATACGTCTTAGTTCGGTGCGAAGCTGTTCGGGGGAACTGCATAGGTAATGAGCAAGCCCTGCGCTAAGTAGTTCTGAGAAAGCAATGCTACTACGACTTTTATAATAATGAAAACGCATCATAGCTAAAGCATGGATGATAATTTCATCAGTGAGTTTTGGTGTACCTAAGCGAATTGATATACCTTGTTCACGATTTTTACGAGTTTCGATGAGTCCGAGTTCTGCTAGTGGGCGGTCGCCTATGAACATACGCCTAACACTACTCAATAAGGAATCCATTGTTGAAGGCTTATAGACATTGCCTGTATTTTTTTCTAATTGCTTAATCGCTTGTTCTCTTATTTGTTTTTCTGTTACCCAGTCTTTAGATAACTAATCTAAATGAGTAAAAAAACTAGCATAAGGCTCATTGATCTCAGAGAAACAAACACTTAAGTGAAAAGCCCACCATGAAGCCGATTTTTCTAACTTAGGGTCATTTTCAAAAAGAGAAAAACCAAAGTCGCTTAATTCAAATTCTTTTGAGTTTTTTCCATTTTGTATAATTTGCGCTGCCAGCATCCAGCCTTTTATAGTCGCTAACCTATTTTTCCCCGCAATAAATTCAAGCCTTGCGCGACGCATGTTACTACTTGAAAAAATTTCTCTATCTGTTTTTATGGTAGAAATACCTTTTTGTATCCACCACCTTGAAACAGGCTCACCCTCATTACTAATTAATGTCATTTTTCTTCCTTTAAATACTGGATATTCACTCAAACTTAAAAGGATTTTATCTATACTTTTATCAAAATATGTATTTAAAAAGAATAAATATATTTCCTTTAGAATTTTAGGGTTATTTCTTAATATTGTGTAAACAATATCAGTAAAACCACCTTTAATATTCTTAGCTATTAATTCAGACTTCTCTAAGTCACCAGACTTACTTTTTTTTAATTTCTCTTGTCCTTCAACTTCCCATAAACCATCCGTTTCTAATCGCCCAAAAGCATAATGAAAGTTCCTATGCTTTAAGGTAATAAAAGAGGCATCAATAATTGAGTTTAATTCTTTATCAATAGTAGAGTAAGGCAATAATCTTTTCTGTCTACTAGAAACTTTAGATAGGGCGTAAAGGATTAGCAAAGGCTTATAAAGTGTAGGTACATTATTAACAGTCCTTATAGATATTTTTTTAAAATAATAAAATATATTATCTGTTGTTATTTTTATTTGAAGCACACTAAACAGCCTTCATCATCGTCGTCATCGTCCTCATCTAAAACTGCGCCTAATAGACTTTTATGTTTCTTATTAGGGTTAATCTCTTTAAATTTTTCTTTAATCTCATCTTTTCTAGCAAGCATTTCATCTAAAGACTCACTCTCTGA
>WTBX01000019.1 GCA_013138855.1 Methylococcaceae bacterium | reverse complement strand
CGCCCCGTACGAATAACTTAGCCCAATTAAAAAATAAACCCTAGAACTACATAAGACTGGCGGCTACCTGAAAGACGTAGTCTTTTGGGTAGCTGCCAGTCCCCACCAAATATATTAATTTGAGCATGGGGACTGGCAGCAAACTAAAGGGCTTTGCCCTTCAGCTTGCCGCCAGTCTTTTAATCGTACAGCTTAAAAATTTCAACGTGTTTTATTAGTTTTTGTTAGATGCTATTTCTAAGAAATATCATTTACTTTTACCATGAAGCACATGAAGAGCATGAAGAATTTTCTTTATAGATGAAATAAATCATCTTGTTTTTCCTTCATGCTCTTCATGTGCTTTATGGTAATAAAAATCAAAATATTCCATGCCGTTCATGTTTTGCATGAACAGCTACCATTATTAATAGCCAAAACAATCTGCAAAGCTTAGCAACTGTCTGTAAAATTAGCCGAATAAATTATCATAGTGGAGATACTCAATGCAGCAAACTATTATTGGATGGGACATAGGTGGTGCGCATTTAAAAGCCGCACAAGTCAATGATAACGCTACAGTAATGGCGGTTTATTTACAATCGTGTCCTCTGTGGGAAGGGCTGGAGTATTTGCAACAAGCGGTAAACAATATTTTAGAAACTTTGCCCCCCGCAAATTATCATCATGTGATTACCATGACAGGTGAATTAGTTGATTTATTTGCCTCGCGTGATGAAGGCGTAGCGCAAATTATTGCTGCCATGCAAAATTATCTTAGCGATGATGACTTATTAATTTATACAGGGCAACAAGGATTTTTACACGCCAGCGAAGTTAAACAAAGACATTACCCCGAAATTGCTTCGGCAAACTGGTTAGCCAGTGCTTCATTTTCCGCACAAGCCGTGACTCACGCCCTGTTTGTCGATATAGGCAGCACTACCACCGATATTTTATTATGCCGAAATAATAGCGTTATCGCACAAGGACTCACCGATTATCAACGCTTACAATCACAAGAATTAGTGTATACGGGGATTGTTCGCACAGCGGTGATGGCGGTGAGTCAATCCGCCTTTTTTAAAGGCCAAACCATAGGTTTAATGGCTGAATATTTTGCGACGATGGCAGATGTTTATCGGCTTACCGATGATTTAAACGAAATTCATGACAAAACTGATACCGCAGACGGCAAAGAAAAAACTCCCCTTGCCAGTGCCAGACGCTTATCAAGAATGATCGGTTATGATTTTAAAGCCGAAGATTTAGCGTTATGGCAACAATTCGCACTGACCTTAAAATCTCAACAGCAACAACAAATTAAAACCGCATGTCAACGTCAGTTGAGTCGCGTGTTAACCGAAGAAAATACTTATGTCATTGGTGCAGGTATTGGACGATTTTTAATTAAACAAATCGCCGCAGACCTCGACTTGCCTTATAAAGATTTTAGCGATTTATTTAAAGCTGAATTTAATGACTCCCAAATAAGCATCGCCGATTGCGCTCCTGCGGTAGCGGTAGCTTGTTTAGGAATGAAAATTAATTAATATTTTTATTCCTTAGCCAGTAGTAACCTTTAACCTTCTCACTCAGTCTCTAGTTATTTAATGTCCTCTTTAGAACAACGCCAACACGCCCTCCCTTATTTTAAAGACAGTGCTTTATTATTTGCCGCCATTGCCAACCAGCCGTGGGCAATTTTTCTTGATAGCGGTTATCCTCACAGCCAGCAAGGACGTTACGATATTTTTAGTTGTAAACCTGTTTGCACACTGGTTACGCATGGAAAAACAACCCTCATTAATCGTGAAGGCGTGAATAGTGAGTCTACAGCCGACCCCTTTTTATTAATCAAACAACAACTTCCCGATATTCCAGCTATAAATGATTTACCTTTCAATGGTGGCGCATTAGGTTATTTTTCTTATGATTTAGCGCGACGTTTAGAACGATTGCCGAATTTGGCGAAAGATGAAGAGAAGATTGCTGAAATGGCGGTAGGCATTTATCAATGGGCGGTGATTGTCGATCACTTGAAACAACAAAGCTGGCTAGTTGGAGTCGATATTGCTGAAAAAGATTGGCTAGCGTTAATAGAGCAATTCAGCTCTATAGAGCCTGAAAAAGATGAGGAAAGTTTTCAAGTTTTAAACAAACCTCAGTCAAATATGACTCAAAATTTTTATGCACAAGCGTTTGATAAAATTAAATATTATTTAACCGAGGGCGATTGTTATCAGATTAACTTAACGCAGCGTTTTCAAAGTTCATGCAAAGGAAATCCGTGGACAGCTTATAAAAAATTACGCGAAATTAATGCTGCACCTTTTAGTGCGTATTTAAATTTACCCGAAGTACAGATTTTAAGTTCTTCTCCCGAACGCTTTTTAAAAGTGACTGATGGCGAAGTGGAGACTAAACCCATTAAAGGCACTAGACCTCGAAAACAAGATGCGGTTGAAAATCAGCAGCAAATTACCGAGCTTCAAAATAGTGATAAAGACCGTGCTGAAAATGTGATGATTGTGGATTTATTGCGCAATGATATTAGTAAGGGCTGTGAAGAGGGTTCGGTTAATGTGCCGTTGTTATTTGATATTGAATCTTATGCGACGGTGCATCATTTAGTCAGCACTATTAAAGGTGTATTGGCAAAAAATCAACATGCGTTGGATTTGTTGCGCAGTTGTTTTCCAGGGGGGTCGATTACAGGTGCGCCTAAAATTCGCGCTATGGAAATTATTGAGGAGTTAGAGCCAAACCGCCGAGGTATTTATTGTGGTTCGGTAGGTTATATCGGCTTTAATGGCAATATGGATACCAGTATTACAATTAGAACGCTGATACATTCTAATCATACAATTCGCTTTTGGGCGGGCGGTGGTATTGTTAATGATTCGGTGATGGAAGATGAGTATCAAGAGAGTTTTGATAAGGCGGCTGCGATGTTGAAGTTATTGGAGCAGTTTCAGGTCTGAGAACGAAAATAAAGGAATAAAAAAATGGGACAAAAAGACATCATATCCAAACAGATTTTTAAGCGCATTTTAGTGGATGTCGCTACTTATATTTTTAAGTTGGAACTGAAAAGTGCTGAGTTAATCGAAACAGAGCATCAACGTATAGAAGACCGCCGTTCGGATTTAACTTGCAAAAGTGGTTGATGCGGAAGGTAAGCGTTTTATTTTGCATCTTGAGATTCAAAACCAGAATCACAAATTGATGCCGAATAGGATGTTGCGTTATTTAAATGATATTTGCATCAGTTATCCAGATGAAGAGGTTTATCAGTATTTGCTTTATATTGGTAAAGAGCCTTTAAATATGGCAGATGGAATAACCAAAATTCATTTACATTATCGTTATAAAGTGATTGATATGCACACGATGGATTATCAATTTTTTATGCAGCAAAATTCGGCAGATGCTTTAGTTTTGGCGGTATTATGTGATTTTAAAGAAGTCAAACCACGCGCTGTGGTACATGAAATTTTGACGCGCTTGATTAAGTTTAGTAATAATGATTCTAAAATGTTAAGGGAATATGTAACTATGCTGGAGGTTTTAGCCAGTAATCGTGATTTGAATGTAGATATACAGCAGGAGTTTAAAATGATAGAGGTTGAAGTTGAGAAATTGCCCACTTTTTTGATGGGGGAGCATAAAAGAGCTGTGATGGTTGCCAAGCAGTTGTTTAAATTGAATATGCCTTTGGAACAGGTTGCACAGATTTCGGGCTTGTCTGTCGCTGAATTAGAAGAAATTGCTAAAGTTGATGAATAAAAGCTTACGCGCTTTTGTGACTACTCAATATTTGAAAACGCCAAGCAGAGCTTGTCGCTATGCGTTCCCAAACAGAGCTTGGGAACGAGCCGAACATCCCTTTAAGGGATGGTATCCCTTGATTAACAATGTTATATCAGACCTTCGAAGTTTTAAAAACCTCGAAGGTTTTACGTTTTTTTAAACACACCGTATCAGTTACTCGTGAATTTAGGCTTTAATATAACGGCTAAAAATAGCCCCAAAATCATACTTACGAATTTCATCTCGCCTAGCATTATAGTGAAGCTCTACCTGATGAGCAGTTTGATTAATCATATCAGGAAGATTTAAAACCACTT
>WTBX01000235.1 GCA_013138855.1 Methylococcaceae bacterium | reverse complement strand
AAAGATACCGAACCGACTTTAGGCCCATCAGGCACACAAGAGCGTTTATATTGCTGAGAAAAGAAGCGTTTATAAAATAATTCTAAGGTCTCACTGATTTGTGCAGGACTATAACTTTTATTAAACTCTGCATTCTGCGCTAAATATAAAATTTTCTCTGGTGCGTGTCCTTTGCGCTGCATATGATATAAAAAGAAATCATGTAATTCATACGCGCCTAAAGTATCTTCGGTTGCCTGAGCTATTGAACCATCTGCTGCTACAGGTAATAATTCGGGTGAAATCGTAGTGTCTGCAATCGACATCAACACTTCGCGCAAATGTCCTTCATATTCATGCTCGGCAACATAGCGCACTAGCCAACTCACCAAGGTTTTCGGAATCGAACAATTCACATTGTACATACTCATGTGATCGGCATTATAAGTACACCAACCTAGAGCCAACTCGCTTAAATCTCCCGTTCCTAAAACAAAACCATGCGACATTAATAAAAAGGTTCTTAACCGTGCTTGGACATTTTCAAAGACTAAATCACCTTTGTCGCGCTGTTCTGGCGTTAATTCAGCCAAAGCGCGTTTAAATTCAGCTAAGGAACAATCAGGCTCGATGATTCCAAAAGCTTTATGATTTTGGGTTTTAAAAGCATCCAAGGCTAATTGACAAATACTTTCTTCATGTTGAGACATCCCTGTAAGTTGCATAAATTCATCAGCATTACCTTTGGTTAAATCAGAAGTCCCAAAACCTGGCATGGTTAAACCGTGTAAATTTGAACGCGGCAAACCCATCGCATCAAAGGCTTTTAAAGCCGCTAAAGCTGCGAGAGTAGAATCCAGACCACCTGAAATTCCCACCCAAATATGTGGATTATCTCCCAATTGTTGTAAGCGTTTGGTTAAGCCTGCGACTTGAATCCCGAAAACTTCCGCACAACGTGCTTCTAATTCAGATTTATTCTTCGGGACAAAAGGCGACCCTGTTACCTTATTAATTAACTCGCGTTCCGCTTGACTTTCAGATAATGAAAAATCCAAATAACGGTATTCATGTTGATTATGATGACGACCTGAACAATCGGCATAACTGCCCATACGATGACGTTCTGCTAATAGACTTTTTACATCAATATCTGCACTAATCGCATAGCCATCATTATCATAGTCTAAGCCATCACCGACACGACGCGAATCAGCGAGTAGCGAACCATTTTCCGCGATCGCCATGTGACCTCCAAACACTAAATCGGTAGTCGATTCAGACGCTCCCGCACTCGCATAAGCACAGGCAGATAAATGCCGCCCTGATTGTCCAATCACCAAAGTATTTAAACGATATTGATGCTTACCAATGGTTTCATTACTGGCGGAAAGGTTACATTGAACGGTTGCTCCCGCTAAAGATTGAAACGCGGCGGGCGAAATTGGCATCCAGTCATCCTCGCAAATCACTCCGCTAACAACAACAGGACAAGCGGCAACATGATTGCCTTGGTATTTGAATAAAAGGTCAATTCCAAAAGGAACGGTTTCCCCTGCAAGCGCAATCATTTTCGGTTCATTTCCATTAGCGGCTCTAAACCAACGTGCCTCGTAAAATTCACCATAATTAGGAAGAAATTGTTTCGGAAATGCTCCAATAATACGTCCTTGATTCAACGCCACCCCACAATTATATAAAGCATTCCCTGCTCTCAGAGGTAAACCGACAAGTACCAATTGCTCACCAACTTGCTTGGCAAATTCAAGTAAACACAGTTCCGCCTCATCCAATAAAACATCATGATTAAATAAATCGCCACAAGTGTAGCCTGTGATAGATAATTCAGGAAACAACACAATATCGCTATCTTGATGTTCCGCTAAGGCGGTTTGCATCTCTGCTATATTGGCTTTGGGGTTCGCAATATGAACCTTGGGTGAAATGCAGCTTAATCGAACAAAACCATGTTTATTCATCCAAACCACCTAGCCCGAATGTCCATTTAGCCACACGAACCGCATTTTTATCGCCCGTTGCTTTACCCTCATCATCACTTAATTTCACCACAGGCACGCCATTGATTTCAGAAATTTTGATGACGATATTTAAAGCAGGGCTACCTTCATAATCATTAGAAAAATGCGTACCAATACCAAATGAGCATTTAATGCGACCATGACAAAATTGCTGTAATTCAATCGCCAATTCAGTATTTAAACTGTCACTGAAAACAATAGACTTACTCGCAGGATCTATGCCTAGTGAGCGATAATATTGAATAACTTGATCGGCAAAGGTGAAAGGATCCGCCGAATCATGACGCACCCCATCGTATTCACGCGCTAATTGCTGGTCAAAATCATTAAAAAAGGCAGGCGTTCCAAAAGTATCGGTTAAAGCAATGCCTAACTGACCGTGATAAATTTTTCCCCATTCTGCCAAAGCATAACGGTTAGCATGACGTAAACTCCATAACACCGACCCCGCCATAATCCACTCATGCGCCATCGTTCCAATCGGTTTAACACCATGTTTACAGGCAAGATGTACATTTGACGTACCGACAAAGCCCTTATAGTTTTTATGCGTTTCCACAATTCGATTTTGTGACTCATAATTACGTCGTCGCCGTGTTCCAAAATCCGCCCACAAGCAACCCGCATCGGATAAATTTTTAGCTTTTTGTAGAGCTTTCGCCTCTTGTTTTTCTGGCGTTTTCTTTTTATTCCAGCTCTTATCCGAATGTAAAAAATGATTGCGACTAATAATCGCCATCAACGGCACTTCCCACATAATCGTACTATGCCAAAGTCCTTTAATCGTCAACGATAATTCATTATCGTTATGGTCTAAAATCAATTCATCAGGATTAAAGCGATAATTAGCTAAATATTCCAAATAAGCAGGGTTGAAAAACGCGCATTCTTTAGCTAACCAATCATGCTCTACTGCATCCATTTTCAATTTAGCCAATTGCTCTATATCTTGCTGAATGCCGCTAAACATCGCCTTATTAACCTGCTTTTCAGGGCGGCGATTTTTAAATTTATAAACCACCTCAGCATCAGGTGCAGCCGCTAAAACGGCTTGCTGCATGGTTAATTTATAAAGATCGTTATCAAGGATGGATTGAATCATATGAAGTTCTCGTAAGACGTAGCAAATTGTTTATAATGAATACGATAGCGTATTGTTGAACTAGAATGCAAACCTTTGCTTTTATATCGGTAAGACAATATTAATGAAGTGAATTATGGTCAAAATGAATTTATTAAAATTTAATACCCACTATGGTCAATTGTTAGTGACAATCTTGCCATTATGGTTTAAGTTTTACTGGGATTCACAAAATTCAAATAATAAATATTAAAAAGGCATAATAATGAACAATAATTTTAAAAGCTCACTTAAGCAGGTTCTTATTCATGAAGGCGGTTATGTCGATCACCCACGCGACCCAGGTGGTGCAACCAATAAAGGTGTAACCCTAAAAACTTTTCGCCGCTTTTATGGTAAATCACAGACTAAAAATGATTTAAAGAAAATTACCAACAAGCAATTACAAAAAATTTATAAAAAAGGTTACTGGGACAAGTGTCAATGTGATGAGCTACCTGCTGGCGTAGATTATGTCGCATTTGACCAAGCGGTTAATTCAGGGCCTGGACGATCTGCAAAATGGCTACAGGCAGCAGTTGGCGCAAGTGTTGATGGAGCAATTGGCAACAAAACCATTGAAAAAACATTAGAGCAGGATGCTGTCACAACCATTAATCAAATGTGCGATGAAAGACTTGTCTTTTTAAGAAGGCTTAGAACTTGGAACACCTTTGGGCGTGGCTGGCAAAGACGTGTTACAGGTGTACGCACTCACGGCTTAAAACTTGCGAGTAAAAAAGAAGCAATAATTCCCACTATTGATTATGAGACCGTGAAATTAGGCTCTACAGGTAAATGGGTTAAAAAATTACAAGAAGCTTTGGAAATTAAGGTTACTGGAGAGTTTGATGATATAACTGACGGATTCTTAAAAGGCTTTCAACTAGAAACAGGGTTAGAAGCTGATGGTATTGCAGGTAGAAAAACTTATCAAGCATTAGGACTCATTGCATCTTAAACATTTAACAATTTAAGAAATTAACTCACCTGACTTAAAGATTATCAAATGAAAATAAAAACCTATGTCATCCCTTTTATGATGAGTTGCAGTTTAATGAGTACTGCAAACATTTCTCATGCTGCCAGTATCGAACAAGGTGAAATTGTCTTTAAAAAAGGCTATGTTTCAGGAGCAGTTAAAGGTAGCGTTATTCGTGGTGATAGCGATCACTATTCTTTAATAGCTGGCGCAGGGCAATGGATGGAAGTGACCATTTCATCTTTAGAGGATAATGCCGTGTTTGCAGTCACAGCTTATTCTTATGGCTCAGGTGAAGATATTCCCATTGCAGGAAATACCGAAGTAGGAACGGGCTATTGGTATGGTCGGCTACCAAACCCAGCTTATTCAAAAAATGGTAAACAAAACGCGTTAGATTTTTATGTGATGGGATCGCGCGGTAACACGTCTTATAAAATGACGGTTAAAATTAAAAATAAGAGTTGGAAATAGTTAAAAATATCATTTCAATATTTTATCTCTCATTCCCAAACTCTGTTTTGGAATGCCTATTTATCAAGCTCTGCTTGACGGATAATAAGTAACCTACCAATATCTGAAAACTCCAAGCAGAGCTTGTCGGTATGCGTTCCCAAATAGAGTTTTGAAATGCAAAATTTAACGTAACTACTCAGGCCACCCCACACAAAAATGAGGGATTTTAAGATTGAGGTGCGGGAATAAAAGGATTGCCAGAAAAGGCATCTCGGATTGCACCAAAAATACTCACCGAATTTTTGCGGGCAGTGGAGATATAACTGCGGATAGACGCAAATTCTTTCGCACCTTCCAACGTTCTAAATCCACCTGAAACTTTTTGCTTGACCTTAACCATTCGAACATCGCGCTCGGCAAGGTTGTTGTCGAACGGTATTGAAAAATCGTACATGAACGCCAACGTTCCTGTTTTAAAATCTCTCAAGCGTACCAAAAGATTATGGGCTGGCGTTTGTTTTGGTTTGCCTCTTTTTTTCGCCTTGCCTTCAACCACTTCGGCGGCAACAAAAGGGTTTTCCTCAAGTCCTGTAATAATCAGCGCATCATAGTGTTTTTCAAAGAGCAGCAATTGCGCTTCACTCAAATGATTTTTGTCAGCCTTCGTATCATCGAAGGCATCTTTAATTTCATCGATGGTACCTTTAATTTCAACCAGTAATGTTGCCATCTCACCCGCCCACGGCTGTCGGAACTGCTTCCCAATATAAATGAGTTCGCGAAGGTGATGGGCATTGCAGGCAATATGTTCACAATCATCATAAGTAAAATAGGGTTTCCAATGGTCGTGGACTAATTTGCCTTCGTAACCTTCGAGAATGCCCGCCGCATCTATGCCTTCTTGACCGCGTTTTTTATGGACTTCGTAATCCGTTAGTTTATCGGTTGATGCCGAATGCAACCAATGTAATTTTCCTTC
>WTBX01000140.1 GCA_013138855.1 Methylococcaceae bacterium | reverse complement strand
TTATTAAACGTCTAGGCGTTATTGTTAAGCATCGAAAGCTTGGTTATCGTGCTAATGCAATGGTGGTATGGAATATTCCTGATGAAAAAGTGGATGATGTTGGAGCGATTATTAGCCAAATTGACTTTGTGAATCTTTGCTACCAACGTCCACGTCGTAAACAATGGGCATATAATTTGTATTGTATGATACACGGTAAAAGTCGCGACATTGTTTTGGAGCAGCTAGAGCAATTAATCAAATCCTGTCAATTATCAGCGTTTGATTACGAAGTTTTATTCAGTCGCCGTTGTTTTAAACAGCGTGGAGCGCGTTATAAGTAAGGAATACACGCGACACTCTTTTTAATTATTTGAAACTTGATCGGCAGCAAACCTCCGAGGTCTTTAAGACCTTGGAGGTTTAAGATTTACAAATGAAACTTCGTGTGCGACTAAAAGTCGCGACTCCGCCTTCTACATCAAAAAGTAGTTTAACTAAGCGTAGCTCGTGCGCTTTTAATCGCTGCTCTTACTGTATCAGGTGCTGTTCCACCAATATGCTTACGTGCAGCGACTGAACCTTCCAATTTTAAAATATCAAACACATCCGCCGTAATTTCAGCCGAAAACCCTTGCAGTTCTTCTAAGGACAATTCAGATAAATCTCGCTTCGTTTCCACTCCTAAACGCACCGCTAAACCTACCACTTCATGTGCATCTCTAAAGGCTATGCCTTTACGCACTAAATAATCCGCTAAATCGGTCGCTGTCGCAAAACCCTGTTTTGCAGCTTTATACATATTTTCTTTTTTAGATTGAATATGCGGCATCATGTCAGCAAAGGCTCTTAAACTATTGACCACCGTATCAACCGTATCAAATAACGGCTCTTTGTCTTCTTGATTATCTTTGTTATAGGCTAAAGGCTGGCTTTTCATTAGCATTAATAAAGACATTAAGTGTCCTGTAACACGCCCTGATTTTCCACGTACTAATTCAGGTACATCAGGGTTTTTCTTTTGCGGCATAATTGAAGAACCAGTACAAAACGCATCAGGCATATCAATAAAATCAAACTGCGCACTTGTCCATAACACCAATTCTTCAGAAAAGCGCGATAAATGCAGCATGATTAAACTTGCGGCTGCGGTAAATTCAATTGCAAAATCTCTATCACTCACTGAATCTAAAGAATTATTCGATGGACGACTAAAACCTAAAAGTTCTGCGGTCATGTGTCTATCTATCGGGTAAGAAGTCCCCGCTAATGCCGCTGCACCTAAAGGCATGATGTTAATGCGTTTAGTACAATCTTGGAGACGTTCTACATCACGACTTAGCATTTCAAACCATGCCATTAAATGATGTCCAAAGGTTATAGGTTGCGCCACTTGTAAATGGGTAAACCCTGGCATGATGGTATCGGCTTCTTTTTCGGCTAAATCTAATAAGGCAATTTGTAAACGTTTTAATTGTCCGTTAATGACTTCGATTTCTTCACGTAAATATAAGCGTATATCGGTGGCTACTTGGTCATTGCGTGAACGTCCTGTATGTAATTTTTTACCTGCGATGCCGATTAAGTCGGTTAAACGAGCTTCGATGTTCATGTGAACATCTTCTTGTTTGATTGACCAATTGAATTCACCCGCTTCAATTTCTGTGCTAATTTGTTCTAAACCTTTTTCGATGTCGTTGTATTCGGTTTCAGCCAGAATATTGATGCTAGTCAACATTTTGGCATGGGCTAGAGAACCTTGTATATCTTGTTGCGCCATACGTTGATCGAAATCTACGGAGGCTGTAAAGACTTCAACGAAAGCGTCGGTAGCCTGTGCAAATCTAGCACTGGAAAGTTTGTCGGTATTAACGGTTGTCATGATTAAGTTTTATAAAGTACTAAAAATTTTCTTTTCTAGTTCCTACGCGCTGCGTCACTGCCATTAAGTTAAGGGGTTATTTGTTTATTTTCAATAAGATAGGTTGTAGGGTGGGTTAGCTTTTTTCGCATAGCGAAAAAACGTAGCCCACCAATAATGCGTGAATGGTGGGCTACGTTATCTCGCTTCGCTCAATAAGCTAGCCCACCCTACAAATAATCTCTTGATTTATATTTTTCGCTTAACTTAATGGCAGTGACGCAGTGCGTGGGAACGAGAGGAGGTCGTTTTATTTAGGTTTGCGCACTCCTGCGCAATCTATGCTAATTCGTTTTGCTTTATCGCCGAGCTTTAAGGCGGTTAATTGTCCCCCCCATAAACATCCTGTATCTATACCATAGCAATTATTACCTTCATAAAAGCCTAAGGTAGACCAATGTCCAAAAATAATTTTCATATCTACGCTTTTGCGTGATTCAACCGTAAACCAAGGTTGTAAATGTGCAGGCTGGGTACTCGGTTTATCTTTATGGTTAAAGTCCAAATGTCCTTGAGCATCGCAATAGCGCAAGCGCGTAAAACAATTAAGAATAAAACGCAATCGTTCTAAGCCTTGTAAATCATCAGACCAAATATTAGGTAAATCACCATACATTGCTTTGAAAAAATCAATATGATTATCACCTTGTAAAGCTTGCTCTAACAAAACAGCCATTGCTTTAGTCTGTGCGAAATTCCATTGCGGTGGTAAACCTGCATGAAGTAAGCAGTAATCATTATTATAATGAAAAACAGGGCGTTTTCTTAACCAATCTAATAACTCATCTCGATCGGGTGCATTTAAAATACCATTAAGCGTATCTTTCTTTTTAGATTTTTTATTAAGAAAAGCAATCGCTAATAAATGTAAATCATGATTACCTAGAACACTCACCGCCTTATCACCTAAGCCTTTAACAAAGCGCAGGGTTTCTAAAGACTTTGCGCCGCGATTCACTAAATCGCCCGCAAACCATAAAGTATCCTTATCGGGGTCGAAATTAATAACATCGAGCAAGCGTAATAAATCATCATAGCAACCTTGTATGTCGCCAATTGCGTAGGTAGCCATTAGTGTAAGATTCTTGGAATGGATAAGGTAAATCTTGGGATCGGTGCAACAAGCTCTGTTCCATCATCGTCGATAAAGAAATATTGTCCTTGCATGATGCCAACATCCGTTTCTAATATTGCTCCGCTGGTATAACGAAATATTTCATTGGGCTTTAAATAAGGCTGTTGGCCAATGACTCCCTCACCGTTGACTTCTTGAATTTTGCCATTAGAATCAGTGATTAACCATTGTCGAGTTAAGAGTCTTGCGCCAATATCACCTTGATTAGTGATTGTAATCGTATAGGCAAACACATAACGGTTTTTTTCAGGCGAGGATTGTTCTTTAATAAAAAAAGGTTCTGACTCAATTAAAATTTTATGTTTTTCGCTCATAACAGGGCAGGAATGGTGAGAAATTGCGCTATCTTACCTTATCTTTGTCTTTCTAATGAAAGTCTTTTTAAAGAGTTGTTATCAAGTTTTTAGGTATCTACTTTAAATTTTGCGACCTGTACGATTAAAAGACTGATTTTATTTTTTAATTTTGCCAGCTAGCTTCTCAAAGTAAATGTAACAGGACCATCATTAATTAAGCTTACTTGCATATTTGCACCAAACTTACCAAATTGGACGCTAGGATAAATTTCTTTAGCGTGTTCTTGTAAATAAGAAAATAAAAGCTGTCCTTTTTCGGGGGAGGCTGCGGAAGCAAAACTCGGTCGATTACCTTTGTTGGTGTTTGCTGCCAAAGTAAACTGTGGAACTAATAATAATCCGCCATTAATATCTCTTAAACTAAGATTCATTTTGTCATCGTTATCAGCAAAAATACGATAATTTAAAATCCGCTCTAATAATCGAAGCACCTCTCTTTCGCTATCTTCTTTTTCTACAGCAACTAACGCCATAATTCCGTGCTGAATGACAGCTATATCTTGCTGATTAACCGTGACCTTTGCCTCTAAAACGCGCTGTATAATTGTAATCATTTTATTTTTATAAATTTTTAGCTATAGAGCGGTTTTTATTGCGTATCCATTCACTCCAAGAGCCTGTATAAAGTTTAGAACCTGATAAATGCGCAATTTCCATCGCCAATAAATTATGGCAAGCCGTAACTCCTGAGCCGCACATGTGTACAACATTTTCTGGTTCTACATTAGCTATTAACTGTTTAAACTGTTGTTCCAACTCTCTATTGGGTAAAAATTTACCTTCGGCATCAAGGTTTAATTGAAAAGGTCGATTTAAGGCATACGGTACATGTCCTGCAACCGCGTCTATTGGTTCTTGTTCGCCTTTATAGCGTTCAACTGCTCTCGCATCAATTAATTTAATAGATTTTTTAGCTAATGCCTTTTCTAGCTGTTCCGCACTCAAATAAAGACCATCATCAAGATAGCCTCTAAAGGTATTGCTTGTTACTTTTGGTAATTTAGTGGTCATTTTTCCACCGTGCTTTTTCCATAAATTCAAGCCGCCATTTAAAACAGCCACGTTATTATGTCCCAAACAACGTAACAACCACCATAATCTGCTAGAAAAAGCATTGCCCATATCATCATAAACAACAACTTGAGTACGATTATTAACCCCCCAGTCGCCTAGTTTTTTAGCTAATATTTTAAAATCTGGTAAAGGATGGCGACCTGTAAAACTTGTAATCGCTGATGATAAGTCTTTATCTAAATGAACATAACGCGCATTAGGAATATGTCCTTGTCGATAAGCTTTTTCCCCTGCTTGTGTGTCAGTCAGTGAAAAACGGCAATCAAAAACGACCCATTCAGGGTTTTTATATTGGCGGGCTAGAGTAGACGTGGAAACTAAGGTTGTATGGCTCATTTTATTTAGAATGTAAAAAGATAGATAATAGAGCTATCAACTTAAAGTAGGATAAATAGCACATTTCTTAAATATAACCATGAAGGGAATCAAGTCTTGTCTTCAGTCGCTTCATGGTTTATAAAAGTGTCCCGCTTTAAGTTGGTAGCCGATAAAGGTGTTTTTGTGATTTTTACTTCGCTTGATGATCAACGGTTAAGATAATCTTTCCTGTATGAAGACTGCTTTCCATGAGTTGGTGTGCATTTGTAGCGTTTGCTAATGGAAAAGCTTTATATATTTGCGGCTTTATTTTTCCATTACTTAATAATTCCCAAACATGATTTTTAAGTTGTTTTGCAATGGCGGCTTTAAACTCAGGTTCTCTAGCGCGTAAAGTTGAGCCTGTAATCGTTTGTCGTTTTAACATTAATGCCCACAAATTAATTTCTGCTTTCGCACCTTTTTGGATCGCTATTTGAACTAAGCGGCCTTCTAACGCCAAACATTTTAAATTACGCGGAAAATAATCACCGCCAATCATATCTAATATCACATCAACGCCTTTGCCCGAGCTTATGGTGTTAATTTCCTCGACAAAATCCTGCGTTTTGTAATTTAAAGCAATATCTGCGCCTAATTGTAAACAATATTGGCGTTTTTCTTCAGAGCCTACGGTGACAAATACTTTAATTCCAAAGGCTTTGGCAAGCTGTATTGCTGTTGTTCCAATTCCACTGCTTCCACCATGCACCAATAAAGATTCTCCTTGCTTTAAGTGTGCGCGATCAAACAAATTACTCCAGACGGTAAAAAAGGTTTCTGGCAAGGCAGCCGCTTCTATCATGCTTAAATTGTCAGGAATGTGTAATACTGAACCGATATTAGCAATGCAATATTGCGCATAGCCGCCACCCGTAATCAATGCGCAGACTTTATCACCGACTTTAAATTGTGTGGTGTTATTTCCTAACGCAACAATTGTTCCTGCAACTTCCAGTCCTAAAATATCTGATGCACCGACAGGCGGTGGGTATAATCCTTGACGTTGCATAATATCTGGGCGATTAATACCCGCAGCAGCAATTTTTATTAATACCTGTTCAGGATTAACTGTTGGGACATTATATTGTTGAATTGTTAAATTTTTATGTCTATCAACAATAATCGCCTGCATTTTAGTGGGAATATTCATTGCTTATTCAACTCTATTTTGTAAAGAAAATTCATTTAGTTAGAATATTTATAGTTGTCAGAAGGAATTATTATGAAATGTCCACACTGTTCAAACAACCATCCGCGTCGTAAGTCAGGAATGCGCTGCTCTTGTGGCTACCTTTTTGTTTTTGATCCTCAAAGCGATACTATGCGCGATGGCAGGATGTCTAGTCTTATCAATAAAGTCAGTGCGAATAATACGCGTTTTTTTACGTTGAATTTACTTTATGGAACCGTATTAAGACAAGCTAAAATAAATAAAGGCTGTTTGATTATCGCCTTTGTTGTTTCATTGTTATTAATAGGCATCCCCTTTTTAATTTCATCTTGGAATGAGGTGGGGGACGGTATCATGCCCGTCTTTTTAGGCTTACTGCTGCTATTTTTTACTGGTGTCGCGTATTTATTTCAGCATTTTTCTAAACCAATGAGCTTTAGTGATTTCAGCCATGTTTTCAAGCGTTGGCAACAATACAGCACCTTAAAATCAGATAAATTTATCGACAAAACCACATTACATAACCCGCCACCTAAATGGAATGAAAATGACATTTACCATTATGGTGTAGAAAAAGTGATTATTCTTGATAATGATTTATCAGTAGATTTGTGGATAAAAAATAATGAGCATGTAAATCAAAAAGCGTTAATTTTAGCTTCCAGCGGCTATCCTAATTATTTAATAGGGCAATTAAGAACAATTTTAGCTCAACAAACAGACATTGAAATTTTTAGCTTGCATGGTTTACGTACTACGCTGCATCGTGAGGCTATGCGTTTTCAAAAAGCCTCCGATATTAATTTAGAAAACTATAACTTTATTGATTTGGGTTTTAGTAAAAAGCAAATTCAAAAATCAAAATTATTGAATCATACTTATAGAACTCAAAATTATGATATTCCACTGGATATGCTGCCTTATGCCAGCGGTATAAATATGCTGGCATGGGCTAATCATTCTTTTGCACAAAATCAGCATTCACTTTCAAATGGAAGACGGGATTTTGATGTTGATGTGGATTTTGATGACTTTGATTTTGGTTGATTATTTAACTGATGTCACGCAAAGGAGTGAAAAAACAAGTTTTTTCAGGTTTGTATATAAAGGCGGAGTCCAATAGCTTTAGCTATTGGCGAGTTTTTAAAACTGCTAAAACAGGACGCTTCAAAAAAGTTTTAGTTCTGCCTCTTCACGCCAATAGCTAAAGCTATTGGACTCCAACATAAGCCAATATTTCGATTTGGAACGTCAGTGAAAAAACTTGTTTTTCACTCCAAACAACAAAAATGTTTACGGCTTATTATTGGGCTATTTATAATTTTTTGCGTAACATCAGTTGGGAAAATAAAAGACGAGGTTATTTGCTTTTCTCGGGGATTGCCGTGATTTCTTTTAAATGATTAACATCCCAATTAGCAATAGCCCAGTTTAACAGTTCAGCAACAGGCGCATTTTGTAATTCTAGCGGGGGGGGCTGCTTTAATAGGGTGAGTATATAAAACAAGGTTTTTTCGGGCTTATGCGTGTCTATGGCTTTAGCAAAGGTTTGTTTACTAAGTTTTTCGCCATCTTGATTGGTAATAATGGGGATATGCAAATAATTAGGCGGCTTAAAGCCTAATAGGGTCTGTAAATAGAGTTGTCTTGGTGTGGAGTCTAATAAATCTAAACCACGCATGACATGATTAATCTGTTGTAACTCATCATCAATCACCACGGCTAATTGATAAGAAATAATATTATCTTTACGTTTGATAATAAAATCACCGTAATCTGAGGCAATATTATGTGCTACTCTCCCCTGTAATTCATCGTCAAACTCAACCGTTAAAGACTCCGTTTTAACACGCAGTGAATGAGGTTTGTCAGCAGAAATAACTTTATCTCGACAGAAACGCGGATAAACCCCGTGATTATTTAAAGCGGCTAAGACTTTGCGAGTGCAAGTACAAGGATAAATTAATTGGTTCTGCTGTAACTTTTCTATCGTAGCCTGATAGTATGTTTGCTGTCGGGTTTGATAAAAAACTGACTCATCCCAATGCAAGCTAAAAGCTTCCAG
>WTBX01000123.1 GCA_013138855.1 Methylococcaceae bacterium | reverse complement strand
TAGGTTACGAAGCTATGTATGTTGCTGATGCTAGGCTAGATAAAGAAGGTGAAGTTGCCACGTTAACGATTGTTAAATCAGGTCGTGAGGTTTTAATTGGTGACCGATTAATGGAAAATGCTAAAGGCGAGTTTACACTTAACTTTATTCCTGAGCCTCCCGCAGAAGAAATTACAGCAAATATTATTAGTGTTTTAGACGGTGTATCTCAAATTGGTAAATACAATGTTGTCGTGATTGATAAAGGTGAAAAAAACGATATAAAAATAGGTCATGTTTTTGATATTTATCAAAAAGGAAGAATGATTACCGATAAAGTTAGAGAAGGCGAAGGTGAAGAAAAATCTCAAATTAGATTGCCTGATGAAGTAGCAGGGACTTTAATGGTTTTTCGTACTTTTAAACGTGTTAGCTATGCGCTAGTGATGGATGCAAAACGCGCCATCCATCTTCTCGATAAAGTCAAAACAGCTAAATAAATTCCTCTGAATACACAACACTCAAACACAAGCCACTCCTTAAAATACTGGCTCGCACTATTGCGAGTACAGGGAGTGGGTTGTCGTACCTTTTTAAAAATTCTTGATACCCATACACCTGAACAGATTTTTTCAGAATCTACTCAGGCTTTATCTGCGTTGAAACTTAAAGATAAAATTATTCAAGGTATTCAAAATCCAAACTGGACAGCCGTTGAAAGTGATTTAAACTGGCTATCTCAAGGAAACAATCACCTTATCACTCTCAATGATCCTTTTTATCCGCGTCAACTAAAAGAAACAGCCGACCCTCCCCCATTATTATTTGTACGAGGTCATAAGCAATTACTTTCCAGTCCACAAATTGCTATCGTAGGCAGCCGCAACCCTTCTATCGAAGGCAAAAAAACTGCCTTTGATTTTGCACATAGCTTAGCATTGCAAGGATTTACCATTACCAGTGGTTTAGCTTTAGGAATTGATGCTTGTAGTCATCAAGGCGCATTAAAAGCGACAGGGAATACCATTGCTGTCGCAGGAACAGGATTAGATAGAGTTTATCCCGCAATCCATAAAGAATTAGCCACTGAAATTGTAACGCATGGCGTGATGATTTCAGAATTTCTACCAGGAACTACAGCCCAAGCTGGGAATTTCCCCCGTCGTAACCGTATCATCAGTGGTTTATGCCTAGGATTATTAGTCGTAGAAGCCGCTAAAAAAAGTGGTTCATTAATTAGCGCACGACTTGCTTTAGAGCAAAACCGTGAAGTTTTTGCTATTCCTGGTTCCATTCATAACCCCTTGGCAAGAGGCTGTAACGGCTTAATTAGAGAAGGCGCAAAGCTAGTCGAAACAACAGACGACATTCTCCAAGAGCTAGGTCAATATAATCAACAACATAGCGTTACAACGGTCACAAATAATCAATCAGAGCTTGACCTAGCCCAGCAAAATCTATTGAATCTTATTATGTTTAGCCCAACATCAGTAGATGATTTAGTTGAAGAAAGCGGATATTCTGCCGAAGTAATTTCCTCTATGTTACTGATTTTAGAGCTGCAAGGTTATATTGGTGCCGCAGCGGGAGGGGGTTATTTACGCACAAAATAAAAATGGCTTATGAAAGAAAATATGTTTGATGTTCTTATTTATTTATTTGAGAATTATTTAGAAGATGAAGTAGATTTAACACCTAATAGCAATGCGATTAGAAGCGAATTGCTTAAAATGGGTTTTTCGCAGCCTGATGTCAGTCAAGCTTTTGATTGGCTAGATTCTTTGGATCAGCAAGACCTAGTAGATTGTCAGACCCGTGCTTTTAGAATTTTTTCGGAACAAGAAAAAACGCAATTAGACATAGAGTGTCGAAATTTATTAATTTTTCTGGAACATACCAGTATTTTATCGCCCGACAATAGAGAAATTGTCATTGATAGAGCCATGGCTTTAGAGGATGAAATTTCGCTAGATCAACTAAAATGGATTGTCTTAATGGTACTATTGAGTCAATCTGATGATGAAGTAGCTTATTCGAGAATGGAAGACATCGTTTACGATTTAACCCCTGCTTATTTACACTAACAAACACCGCATACGCAAAATCTCATGAGTAAAAATCTGGTTATTGTAGAATCGCCTGCCAAATCTAAAACCATTGAAAAATATTTAGGTAAAGACTTCCACGTTTTAGCGTCTTATGGACATGTACGCGACTTAATTCCCAAAGAAGGTGCTGTAGACCCTGAAAATGACTTTGCGATGAAGTATCAAGTCATAGAGCGTAATCAACGCCATGTGCAGGAAATTGTTAAAGCTTTGAAAAAAGCCGACAACCTTTATTTAGCGACTGACCCTGATAGAGAAGGCGAAGCAATTTCATGGCATTTATTGGAATTATTAAAAGAAAAAAAAGTGCTTAAAGATAAACCTGTGTATCGGGTTGTCTTTCATGAAATCACAAAAAAAGCCGTTACTGAAGCCATTGCAAATCCATCACAATTAGACGTTAATTTAGTTAATGCTCAACAAGCTAGACGTGCCTTAGATTATTTAGTCGGTTTTAATTTATCGCCCTTATTATGGAAAAAAATTCGTCGAGGCTTATCCGCAGGGCGTGTACAAAGTCCTGCTTTACGGATGATAGTAGAACGTGCCATTGAAATTGAAGCGTTTGAAAACCGTGAATACTGGACGCTTGATGCAAAATTTACCGCCGATAAACAACCCTTTAAAGCTAAATTAACCCATTTTGCAGGCAATAAATTATCACAATTTTCGATTGATAATGAAGAACAAGCGCGAAATACGCAGCAAGTCTTAATTGAAGCGGCAAATGACCTCTTAACCGTTGCTAAAGTCGAAAAGAAACAACGCAAACGCAATCCTTCCCCACCCTTTATTACTTCAACCTTACAACAGGAAGCTTCGCGTAAACTGGGGTTTACCACTAAACGTTCGATGATCGTTGCACAACAGCTTTATGAAGGCATAGATATAGGGGGTGAAACCGCAGGTTTAATTAGTTATATGCGTACTGATTCGGTCAACTTAGCGGCCGAAGCCGTTGCCGATATTCGCGAATTAATCGCTCAAAAATATGGCGCAGAAAACGTCCCTAAAGAGCCGCCTGTTTTTAAAACAAAATCTAAAAACGCGCAAGAGGCACATGAGGCAATTCGCCCCACCTTAGTGTCACGTTTACCGAGTCAAATTAAAAGTTATTTAACGCCAGAACAATACAAACTCTATAACTTAATTTGGAAACGTACCGTTGCTTGTCAAATGATTCATGCGACTTTGAACCTCATGGCAATAGACTTTAATTGCGGCACAACAGAAAATGTTTTTAGAGCCACAGGTTCGACGATTGCCAAAGCTGGATTTATGGAAGTTTATTTAGAAGGTCAGGATGACAATAAAGAAGGCGATGATAAGGAATACTTTTTACCGCCTTTAAAAATTGGTAATACCATACCCTTAGATGAAATTGTCACTGACCAGCATTTTACAGAACCACCCCCCCGTTATAGTGAAGCCAGTTTAGTAAAATCCTTAGAAGAACACGGTATCGGTCGTCCATCAACCTATGCCACCATTATTTCGACGCTACAAAACCGCGAATACGTCACTTTAGAAACCAAACGTTTTTATCCTACTGATGTCGGTCGTATCGTCAATAAATTTTTAACCGAGCATTTTAATCAATATGTCGATTATAACTTCACCGCGAATTTAGAAGATAATTTAGATGCCGTATCGCGAGGTGAGAAAGATTGGATTCCATTAATGAGGGACTTTTGGAAACCATTCACGAAATTAATTAAAGAAAAAGATGAAACCGTACAGCGTAAAGATGTCACGCAAGAAGCGATTGATGAAAAATGCCCTGAATGTGACAAAGCCTTATCAATACGCTTAGGACGAAATGGGCGTTTTATTGGCTGTACCGATTATCCGACCTGTTCTTACACCCGCAATCTTAACGATGATGGCACTGAAGCTAATGAACCTGAAATCATTGAAGGGCGTGTTTGTCCTAAATGTGAATCACCGTTAGTCATTAAGACAGGACGCTATGGTAAATTTATCGGTTGCAGTGCTTATCCAGACTGTAAACACATAGAGCCTTTGGAGAAACCCGAAGACACAGGGGTAAAATGTCCTGAATGTAAAAAAGGCAACATACTTAAACGTAAAGCTCGTTCAGGTAAAATCTTTTTTTCTTGTGAAAAATACCCAAAGTGTAAATATGCACTTTGGAATCCGCCTATTAAAGAAGCCTGTCCTGACTGCAATTGGCCAATTTTAACCATAAAAACTACTAAACGCCGTGGCACAGAAAAAGTATGCCCTCAAAAAGATTGTAAATATGCAACGCCTTATGAAGGTGATATAGAAAACTCTGAAGAGAGTTAATTAGTTTCAATCGGCATAAAATGAAAGTCTTGTAATAGTTTGTATTACAAGACTTTTTTTATGCCTGAAAAATTGGACTACCAACTTAAGACGGGACATCAGTAAAATTAACCGTATTTAGGGGGTTGATTTACATAGCCCATGATTTTAATCATGGGTAGCGATTAAAACGAATCTTTTAACCGTTTCAACGGTTTAAAAATTAATCAGGCTAGCTTTTTATGAATTCTGTAAACCGTTGAAACGGTTACTTCATCATTTAAATCATAAACCCACGGTTAAAACCGTGGGCTAATATAGAATAGAAGCCCTCCCCTAAATGTGTGATAATCAGAAAAAGTCAAAGGAGTCAGAGAAAATCAAAGGGGGAAAAATCAAAGAAATAAAATACTCTGAACCCTTGATTTTTTCGTTAATGAAAACAACATACTCCAAGGCTTCCCTTAATGATTACCGAAAAACGACTTAATTCACTTGCCCAACTATCAGGCCCAAAAGGAGTGCCTATTTTAGGTAACCTTTTACAAGTTGATGTCCAAAAATTGCATACGATTATGGAAGAATGGTCTGCTATTTATGGCAGTATCTATAAATTTAAGCTTGCTAATAGAACGGTTGTTGCCATTAGCGATCCTGTTTTAATCCAAAATATTTTGCGAGATCGTCCAAAAACTTATCGCAGGTTTAGTTCCATCGAACGGGTTGGAGCTGAATTAGGGAGTAACGGTCTTGTTGCTGCTGAGGGGAAGCAATGGCAGCATCAACGTCAGATAACCATGCAGGCATTTAAAACTAAGCAATTGCAAAGCTTTTTTCCTGTTATGCGTAACATAACTGAACGCTTAAAAAACTGTTGGGACAAAATTGCTGATACTGAACAAGCTATTGATATAAAAGAAGACTGGGTGAAGTATACGGTTGATCTAACAACCAACTTTGCTTTTGGCTACGATATTAATTTATTAGAACAGGAAGGTGATGGTTTTCAGATTCACTTACAAAGATTTCTGCCTGTTTACAATCGCAGGGCGAATGCACCTTTTCCTTATTGGCATTTTATTAAGTTGCCAGATGAACGAAGAATGGAGAAATCTTTAGACATCATAAAGGAAAAAATAAACCTATTTGTTCAACAGACACGTAAAAAACTGGAACAACAGTCTGACAATACAATAGAAGCGGCTAATTTTCTGGAAGCGTTACTACTTACCAAGGGTGAAAATGGTCAGTATTTAACCGACGCAGAGATTCAAGGTAATATCATCACCATTCTATTGGCAGGTGAAGATACCACGGCATACACCTTAGCTTGGTTGGTGCATTTAATGGCCGAGCATCCAGAAATTCAACATAAAATGCAGGTGGAAGTCGATACGGTTTTAGGGGCAGATTCCATTCCGCAAGATTTAAGTGCCATTGAGAAATTAAATTATATAGAAGCGGTCGCTCATGAAACCTTGCGTTTAAAATCAGTAGCCCCGCTTTTTTTTATGGAACCTAATGAGGATGTTGAATTAGCAGGCACCAATATTCCCAAAGGAACATTCTTGATGTTGGTGACTCGCTATGCTGCTTTACAAAAGGAAAATTTCAGTGATCCTCTGGAATTTAAACCAGAGCGTTGGTTAGAATCAGCTGCGACAGGATGTGTGCATAATCGTAATGCGAATATACCTTTCGGTGCGGGGCCACGATTTTGTCCCGGACGCAATTTGGCATTACTTGAAATTAAAATAGCAATGGCGATGCTGTGCAAGAATTTTTCGATTACTCGTGCTGAAACTGAGCAACCTGTTCAGGAAGTTTTTTCGTTTACTATGATGCCAGATAAAGTGATGGTTAAATTTGAGACTAGATAAACATGAAGGTTTTAATTTTTATACTTCATGTGCTTCATGGTATAAAAAAACCTCCAAGGTTTTAGAAACCTTGGAGGGTTTATCATATCACCGTGTTTTATGGATAAAACTTATAACTGATGTTATGTAAAGGAGCAAAAAAACACGTTTTTTCACTCCAAGGTATATAAATTTCACATCTAATATCGCCGTAACATTAGCCTAACAAAGGTGCAATGACTAATGAAACCACCGCCATCAATTTGACAACAATGTTTAAGGCAGGGCCTGAAGTATCTTTAAATGGGTCGCCTACCGTATCTCCGCAAACCGCCGCTTTATGTACGTCTGAACCTTTACCACCATGTGCGCCACCTTCGATAAGTTTTTTAGCATTATCCCAAGCACCGCCCGCATTAGCCATAAACAATGCCATTAACACGCCCACTAATAAAGAACCTGCTAATAAACCCCCTAAGGCTTCTTCGCCTAAGATAAAACCGACTACAACAGGCGTAGAAATCGTGACTAAACCCGGTAAAATCATTTCTCTTAACGAGGCTTTAGTTGAAATTTCAATACAACGGCTAGAGTCTGGTGGTGTTGTACCTTCCATTAAACCCGGAATATCACGGAATTGACGGCGTACTTCTTCAACCATATCTTGCGCAGCTTTACCCACTGAATCCATCGTCATCGCTGCAACTAGGAAAGGTACACAACCCCCAATAAAAAGACCGACAACCACTAATGGATTTAATAAGTCAATCGACTGTAAGCCCGAAGCTGCTGCATACGCTGAGAATAATGCTAAGGCCGTTAACGCCGCAGAACCAATCGCAAAACCTTTACCAACCGCTGCGGTAGTATTACCAATCGCATCTAAAGAATCAGTGATTTTACGCGTTTCTTCACCTAATTCTGCCATTTCACTAATGCCGCCTGCATTATCAGCAATAGGTCCATAAGCATCAACCGACATAGTAACGCCTGTGGTTGCTAACATGCCTACTGCGGCAATGCCGATACCGTATAAGCCAGAAGCGTAATACGCTAATAAAATAGCCGCTGCAATCGCTAATACAGGAAAAACAACGGAACGCATTCCTATGCCTAAACCTGCAATAATATTAGTCGCAGGGCCAAATTTAGAGGCTTGTGCAATCTTTTCAACAGGCGCTTTTGAGGTGTAATAATCAGTCACTCTACCAATAAAAATACCAACCACTACGCCAGCGACGACAGCAAAGAAAGGGCCCAAAATAGAAGTCGTTCTATCGCCTAAATCAAATTGAATCCCTGCTGAAAGCACTAAAGGAAATGCAAATAATAAAAATAAAGCCGCTGCAATCCACGTTACTGCTTCTAAAGCATGAGCAGGGTTTAAGTCTTTAATTTTTTGCATTGCCACTACGCCAACTGCCGAAGCAATTAAACCGACGGTTACAAAGGCTAACGGCAATAAAATCGCATTGATCTGCATTTCAGGACTAACAAATTTAGTCGATGCTGCTGCAATCGCAATGGTGGCAATGACTGAACCGACATAAGATTCAAAAATATCTGCTCCCATACCCGCAGTATCACCGACATTATCACCGACATTATCAGCAATAGTCGCTGGATTTCTTGGATCATCTTCTGGAATGCCTGCTTCAACTTTACCGACTAAATCAGCACCCACATCCGCCGCTTTAGTGTAAATACCCCCGCCAATTCTAGCGAAAAGCGCAATTGAAGATGCACCCATCGCAAAACCATTCAGCATTTTATAGCTTTCCATATTGCTAGGGTCAGTAAACATAAATACTGTACCAACACCAACAAGTCCTAAAGAAGCGACGGATAAACCCATGACAGAACCACCGCTAAAAGCGACCATCAATGCCGCGCCCATACCTTCGGTATTCGCTGCTTGAGAGGTTCTAACATTAGCTTGAGTCGCCGCTTCCATGCCAAAATAACCCGCTGACATTGAGCAAATAGCCCCTGCTAAGAAGGCATAAGCGGTTGCATGTGAAATAAACATAAAAATCAACAATGCAACGACAGCTACAAAAATGGATAAAATTTTGTATTCTGCTTTTAAAAAAACCATCGCGCCTTCATGAATTAAATCCGCGATGGCTTTCATTTTATCCGTACCAACATGGGTGGCTAAAATAGAACGATAAATGAAAAAAGCAAAACCTAAACCAGCCATCCCTAAAAATGGCGCAATACCTTGAAACATTTCTATATCTACTACATAAACAATCACGGCGATGACTAAGCCCGCAATTCCAAAAGTAGAGCCTACGGTTTTAAAAACCTCTGTATTCATGCAAATCTCCAGTGTGTATTTTCATAAAATGATTCGTTTTCAATATGAAACCAATTATTACAAATATACCTTTATCTTTATTATAATTATATGAATGCCAAACGCTAAAACGTTTAACGGTTATGGAGTATTAAAAGTTTGTCCTCCTGCGTTATCTCCATTCTTAATTGTTATAGATTAAAATTATTTCCACTTAATATTACAACCCATACTTGGAATCTGGGTTTCACTAATCGGTGACCCTGCAAGTAAACATTCCAATGCTGAACGCAAATCAGAACCTGTCAATGGTTCATCATTTTTAGGCGTTGCAGCATCTAAACGACCGCGATACACACACGCTAAATCTTTATCAAATAAATAAATATCGGGCGTACACGCTGCTTGATAAGCTTTCGCCACCGCTTGCGATTCATCATATAAATACGCAGCAAAAGGACTCCCCCAGTCTTGCATTAACGCTGTCATTTTATCGGGAGCATCTTGTGGGTGATTTTCAACGTCATTAGAACTAATTGCAATTGTGCTAATGCCTTTGCTTGCATAATGATTGGCTATATCAATTAACTGTTGTTTGATATGAATGACGTAAGGGCAATGATTACAGATAAACAGAATTAAAGTCCCCTCATCACCTTGTAACGATGACAAGTTTAACGTTGAACCGCTTATCGTATCAGCTAATTCAAAGTCTGGAGCGAGCGTACCTAATGGCAGCATATTGGATGGTGTCGCGCTCATTTGTTCCTCCTCAGATGTTATTTTTTTTGTAAAAACAATATATACGCCCCTATAAGTATAAATTGATACGCTTTTTATTGGTAGTTGTTATCCTTTTCAATTCATAATTGCTTACATGGAAAATGTGAAAAATGAGTTTTTTCACGTTGCTAAGACTTCAACTTATACGATTATATTTTTAAATTAGCATTAAGCTAGAATCTCGACTTTAGTCGTGGAAAGCGTTAAAAACGCTCTTGAACTTAATTTAAAAGCATAAGGTCTTTGCAAGATTTCCGCGACTAAAGTCGCGGCTCCAACAGCCTGACTAAACTCAGGGATTCCATCCCTTAAAGGGATGTTATCCCTAAATTAAACGTGAAAGGTTTTGATAACTATAACGACTAAATAAAAAGGAGCAGAAATGAAAATATTCTCTACATATTTATTAACAACTTTATTATTAATGGCTGCATTCCCGATTAATGCTGAAAACCTAATCATAGGAAATTTTTCTGCAAACACCCTTCAAGGCTGGGAAAGTAAAGTATTTTCAGAAACAACAAATTACCAACTTATTTCCCAACACGGTAAAACCGTCTTAAAAGCTCACAGCGATGCCAGCGCATCAGGCTTATTTAAAGAACAACGTATAGACTTACAGAAAACCCCGTATTTAAATTGGTCATGGCGCGTAGAAAATGCTTTTAGATAATCTAAATGAACAAACAAAAGCGGGGGATGATTATGCTGCGAGAATTTACGTGGTTGTGAGTGGAGGTTTAGCTTTTTGGAAAACACGTTCCATCAACTATGTCTGGGCAAGTCGAAGCCCTAAAGGGAAAATATGGGAAAATGCCTTTGCAGGTAAAAATGTAATGATGATCGCGTTACGTTCTAAAGAATCCAGACTCAAGCATTGGTATCAAGAAAAGCGTAATATATATCAAGATTTAAAACAGTACCTCGGCGAAGAGATTCGATATATAGATGCTGTCGCACTCATGACAGACACTGACAATAGCAGCCGTTCAGCCACCGCCTTTTATGGCAATATTTATTTTAGTGAAAAATAATGCACGATACTTTACCTTATTTACAAAATAGCGATTTTCCATTAATCAAGCGCAACGCCTTAGAAATTTTACAGCTTAACCTCGGTTATTTATGTAATTTAAGTTGTACGCATTGCCACGTTAATGCCAGCCCTAAACGCACAGAATTAATGGATGAAGAAACCATTGATTTAGTGTTTGCCTTCGCACTGGAAAATCATATTCATACTTTTGATTTAACAGGCGGCGCACCTGAAATGAATCCCCATTTTAGTTACCTTGTAACTCGCGCTATGCAAATGGGTATTAAAATTATCGACCGTTGTAATTTAGTGATTTTAGAAGAAGAGGGTTATCACGATTTAGCCCTGTTTTTAAAAGACCATAAAGTAGAGATTGTCGCCTCGCTGCCATGTTATTTAGAAGATAATGTTGATAAGCAACGTGGTAAAGGCACGTTTAATCATAGTATTAACGCATTAAAACGCCTAAATGCTTTAGGTTATGGTCAAGCGGATAGCGATTTAGTTTTAAACTTGGTGTTTAATCCGCAAGGTGCGAGCTTGCCACCTGCTCAACAACCTTTAGAAGAGCAGTATAAACAACATTTATTTGATGAATTTGGGATTGTTTTTAATCAATTATTCGCGTTAACGAATTTACCGATACAGCGTTTTGGGAGTACGTTGATTAGTCATGGCGAATTTGAAAATTATATTGAATTATTACGGGCTAATTATCAAGCGAGTAATTTAGGTAATCTAATGTGTCGAAATACCTTGAGTATAGATTGGCAAGGTTTTGTTTATGATTGTGATTTTAATCAAATGTTGAAATTACCTTTAGGTGAAAATAAAGATAAAACTCATATCAGCACTTTACGCGCTGAGTTAAAAAATCAAGCAATTAATACCTTAGCGCATTGTTATGGCTGTACAGCGGGGCAAGGTAGTAGTTGTGGTGGCGCGTTGCAAGCAACATAATTCGGCTAGCAATTCAGGCGGAAACGCGACTTTTAGTCGCGCACGAGACCTAAAAATACCTCCAAAATCTATAAATTAAACAGCTTTAAATAATCTCGTTTTAATATTCATATATCAAACTTCGGCTGCAACTAAAAGTCACGGCTCCGCTTAATTAAAATATAAAACTAG
>WTBX01000217.1 GCA_013138855.1 Methylococcaceae bacterium | reverse complement strand
CCGTTGAAACGGTTATTTTCATTAGTTCACATAGCCCACGGTTTAAACCGTGGGCTATGTGAAAAGCAAAAGCTCAACCGTTTTAACGGTTTATCAAAATGTTAGAAGACTTATGAATAGTTACTTAGAGTAGACCTTGAAGGTTTTAAAAACCTTCAAGGCCTGATGTTAAACGACTAACCTAATTTTTTATATTTGATACGCTGAGGATTATCTGCGTCTGTCCCTAAGCGTTTATGACGATCAAGTTCATAATCTTCATAATTGCCTTCAAACCACACTACTTCACTATCGCCTTCAAAGGCTAACATGTGAGTTGCAATACGATCTAAGAACCAGCGATCATGCGAAATAACTACCGCACAACCAGGAAAAGTTAAAATAGCATCTTCTAAGGCTCTTAAAGTTTCCACATCTAAATCATTAGTTGGCTCATCGAGTAGTAAAACATTACCGCCTTGTTTTAATAACTTCGCTAAATGGACTCGATTACGCTCACCACCTGATAAATCGCCAATACGCTTTTGTTGGTCGCCGCCTTTAAAATTAAAACGTCCTACATAAGAGCGCGAAGGGGTTTCATATGTCCCAACGGTGACTATATCTAAACCCTCAGAAATTTCTTCCCAGACGGTTTTTTTATCGTCCATGTCATCGCGCAACTGGTCAACATAGGCCAATTCTACGGTTTCACCTAAACGAACGGTACCGTCATCAGGCTGTTCAAAGCCCGCCATCATTCTAAATAAAGTCGTTTTACCCGCACCATTCGCACCGATAATTCCCACAATACCGCCCGCTGGTAACTTGAAACTCAAATCATTGACTAATAATTTATCACCAAAGGATTTTCTGACATTATCAACTTCAATAACGACATCACCTAAACGCGGGCCAGGTGGAATATAAATTTCTTGAGTTTCATTACGTTTTTGAAATTCTTTAGACGATAATTCATCAAAACGCGCTAAACGGGCTTTGCTTTTTGCATGACGACCTTTAGGATTGGTGCGTACCCATTCTAATTCCGCTTTCATCGCTTTCATGCGTGACGTTTCTTGACGTTCTTCTTGCTCTAAGCGTTTTTCTTTTTGCTCCAGCCAATTAGAATAATTACCTTCCCACGGAATCCCCATGCCCCTATCTAGTTCTAAAATCCAGCCAGCGACATTATCTAAGAAATATCTATCATGCGTTACCGCGACCACTGTGCCTGTAAAGTCATGAAGAAAGCGTTCTAACCATGCTACCGATTCAGCATCTAAATGGTTAGTCGGCTCATCCAGTAATAACATATCTGGATTCGATAATAATAAGCGGCATAGAGCGACACGGCGTTTTTCCCCCCCTGATAATTTAGTAACATCTGCATCCCAAGGAGGTAATCTTAGAGCATCGGCAGCAACTTCTAATTTACGATCTAGGTTATGACCATCACAGGCATTAATCACATCTTCTAATTTTGCTTGCTCGGCAGCGAGTTTATCAAAGTCGGCATCGGGTTCTGCATAAGCTGCATAAACTGCATCTAACGCTGCTAAAGATTTTTTTACATCGGCAACGGCTTCTTCAACATTACCGCGCACATCTTTTTCGGGGTCTAATTGCGGTTCTTGGGATAAATAACCAATATTAATGCCTTTTTGGGGAATTGCTTCACCTAGAATATCAGTATCTAACCCCGCCATGATGCGTAGTAAAGTTGATTTACCTGAGCCATTTAAACCGAGTACGCCGATTTTTGCACCCGGAAAAAACGAAAGGGATATATCTTTGAGGATATATTTTTTGGGTGGTACGATTTTACCGACCCGATTCATAGAATAAATATATTGCGCCATTGTTTTAATTATTAATAGAGGAAAGGTTTATTATTTCACGTTCTTTTAAGGGAAGCTATTTTAACAATTAAGGCTATAGTTTTTATAATCTTCTATTGAATGGTTGATGACTTCATGGGCTTCTTTTTTGCCATAAGTGCTAATAATGTCGCAGGTAATTTCTTCACCTGGTAGGTTTTTATAGGTCAAAAAATAATGTTTAAGGCGATCAATATAGGAATTAGGACAATCAGAAATATCGTGCCATTGTTCGTGAAGTTCATCACCTTTCATGACCGCAATAATTTTATCATCGGCTTCCCCTCTGTCTAATAAGCGAAAGCCTCCAATAGGAATTGCTTCTAAAATGATATTACCATGTGTAATAGTACGTTCACTTAATACACAAATATCAAGCGGATCTTTATCGCCTTGAATAATTTCCCTACCTGATTTTAACCGAGCATACTCTGCGACTTTATCCGAACAATAGGTTTGCGGAATAAAACCATAAAGAGCAGGAATAACATTTGAAAATTTTTGGGGTCTATCTACCTTTAAGTAACCGCTGGCTTTATCTATTTCATACTTCACCGTATCAGACGGTACAATTTCGATAAAGGCTGTCACAACGGTAGGGCTATTTTTTCCGCCACTAATTCCATGCCAAGGATGTGCTTTATGTTTTAAATTCATGAATATTTTTTAATAAGTAGTTGATAATTTTGTAATTAAAGTATGAAAGTTATGCTTCTAAATACGTGATGATCTGGCATTTTGAAGCTCAATTCGAGCGGTTTACTTCACCTTATAATTTTAAGCGATCTATATTTTGACCATGAAGCGCATGAAGCGCATGAAGAACATGAAGTATAAGGAATTGAAATCTTTATGTTCTTCATGGTTTATAAAATGGGTGATTATTTTTAGATGGGAGCATTATTTTCGTCTATCGCCTTTGCGTCTATCATGGCTTTTACGTCGATCTTCTCCATCGTAGCGTTTTTTAGTTTCGTATCCATAATGTAAGGCCTCAGAAATGGTTTTATATAATTCCTCTGTTTTAATAGGCTTTACGATATAAGCATAAAATCCCAACTCCATCGCCTTATCTATATCTTCTTTTTCCTTACTGGCAGTTATTGCAATTACTGGAACATGTTGCATGGTTGGGTAACTTTTTAAGCATTCAAATACTTCAAAGCCATTAATCTCTGGTAAATGTAAATCCAATAAAACTAAATCAGGTGTTTGTTTTCGTGCGAAATTAATTCCTATCATCGGATTATTGGCAGGAATAAATTTAATATTAGAATACTTTCCTAAGACTTTAGCCATAAAGGTAAGATTAATAGTATCATCTTCTATATAAAGAATGGTTACGGGCCTTTCTATCGAAAGGTTAATATCATTTTCAGTATTTTTTAATTCGGTCATCATTAAATACTTTTCATCAGGCTCGCAAATAGGAAAAGTAACATAAAATCGAGAACCAACTTCTTTCGCACTTTCAACCCCAATAATACCTCCCATTTTTTCTGTTAATTGCTTCGCTATTGTTAAGCCTACCCCTAAACCATCGACACCAAGATCATAAGCGTTTAATCTTTCAAAGGGACTAAAAATTAAATCCAGATTATCTCTGTCAATCCCTATACCATGATCTTTAATTGAAATTCCGACTTTTTCATCATTTAATTGACGCATTGATAAAATAATTTTGCCATTCTCACGATTAAACTTAATTGCATTAGAAATAATATTTAATAAAACCTGCTTTAACCTTTCTTTATCTACTTTAATAAAGATCTCGGATTGAGCATTTTTAATTGAAAGCTGAATTTCTGTTTCAGTAGTTTTTGCTAACTCAAGTGATTGCTTGTAAACTTCTCTAAGAAGGGACGTTAACTCAACTGTTTCTAAAACAAAACTCATTGAGCCCATTTCCATATTTGAAATATCTAAAACATCATTCACCATTTCCAATAAATGAGTGCCTGAATCATAAATAGGTCGAATCATCGATTCCTCATCTAATTCTTCATCCATTAATAATATTTGAGAAAATCCTAAAACTGCATTTAAGGGAGTTCTAAATTCATGACTCATTCGTGAAAGAAATTGAGTTTTAGCTTTATTTGCTTTTTCGGCTTCTACCTTGGAAGCAAGAGCAAGTTGACCCGCTCTTTTAATTTGTTCTTCAGCTCTTTTTCTAGCGTCTATATTTCGACATAAAATAATAAAAAACTTTTTAGCATCTGTTTTTCTATACTCTAATTTCATATCTGTAATAGAAACCTCTAAAGGAAGATTAGAACCATTTTTGCTTACACCATTGAATTCAACATTTGACTGTATGCTAATGACTTGAAGTTCTGGAATTAATATAGACGCTTTTTGTCCTTTTATTTCATCTTTCGAATAAGAAAATAAATTTTCGGCTGTGGAATTAAAAGTATGAATCAAGCCTTCTGGCGTTAAAGTCATTAATGCATCACTCATATTATTCATGATTGAACGACTCATTGACTCGCTGTTTTTCAAAGATTCATTTTGTTGAATAATTTTTTTATTCATATTTTCAAGCGATCGAGCTAATTCAGCCAGTTCATCATTTGAATCAGTTGGAAAATTAATAGTAGAAAAATCAGAGCTTAACGCATTGGATGCTGAAACTAGCTCTTTAAAAGGCTCTGTTAATTTTAGAATAAAAAAATAACTTAATAATATAAAACTGATAATAACAATGAGTAACACCCCGATTAAGTTATAAAATTTTTCCTCCGCTTTTTCAGATAAACTTACGGCGGTTTCAGATAAAACTAGGGCTAAAAAATATTCTGGGTTGTGGGTACTATGATGTAGTTTAGAAAAAAAAGTATAGTGTGATTGCTGTTGACTTGGATAAAGTAGCATTTTGGTCGCTAAGTGATTGTCCATGGCAAACATTGATACTGTTTCTGGAAAATCTTTTTGAATATTACGCTGTAAACTTAAATCGAAGCTAGGTTTTTTATTTGGGTCAGCATGAAATAGATAAATACCTTCCTGATTAGCCACATAAAATGATGACTCAATAGGATGGTTATCTATTAATAAGTTTTGAGCATTTTGCTCTGCAATAATAATGGCTAAAGGTTTAGAATTTGTATCTATTAGCGGTGTTGCTATGCGAATTACAGGAAAATGCGCTTGAGTTATCGTGTTACTTTTAGGATTTAAAAATAAATCTGATAAATAAACTTCATCAGATTTTAACTGCATGGCTTTTTTTATAAAACCTTCATTTATAGTTAACGAACTTTCTATACGGGTATTAATAATGTTGTCGTCATACCTATTTAATCTAATTATTTCCTGATAATTATTTTCATTAATGGCAATGTAATGAATAGATAAATAATTAGGGTTAGTCTGCAAAAAATCTTTAAAAATAACCGCTAAACTTTCTTTCCATTGTTGGTTGTGTACGCTGTCACTATTATTTTTCACTTGAGTGATAAGTGGATTTTTTGATAGCGTTAATAATTCTTTTTCGAGGACTTTAATTTGTGTTTTAAATGAGGTTTTATATAAATCTATACTTTTTTCTAAGGTTATTAGTTCATGTTCAATTAACAGGGGCTTGATGCGATTTAAAAAATAAGCACCTAAAATAAAACTACAGAGAGTGATTGAAAAAATCATTAACAGTATAATTTTATTTCTTATGTTAAAAGTAAATAACCTCATGGATTTAACCTCTACTTAATAGTCCTCATACTTTATTCTCAAGGTTTTGTGAAAGTATGAACGTTTTTGTTTTATAAATAACGGGTGTTACGCAAAAATTGTAAATAACCAAATAGTAGACAGTAAACATTTTTGTTGTTTGGAGTGAAAAAACAAGTTTTTTCACTGACGTTCCAAATCCAAACATTAGCTTATAATTTGGAGTCCAATAGCTTTAGAGCCTGTAAAAGTACTCCCAAATTAGGCAAAAAACCGCATTTCGGCAACGAAGAATCAATAACTTACAGCGCATTTTTTGCTGTTTTTAGTGGTTTTCTCGAATACTTTTACAGCCTCTTTAGCTATGGGTGTGAAGAGACAGAACTAAAGCCCTTTTTGAAACTCGCCAATAGCTAAAGCTATTGGACTCCGCCTTTATATTCTATAACGTTGAAGTATTTGCAAACGTGAAAAACTTGTTTTTTCACTCCTCATGCTAGCACACGTAAGTAAGATAGAGCGTGATTAAAACTAAAGTTTAGTAAGTTTCACTAATTAAAATGTTTCAATAACTGCTTAAGGTTGTAAATACTTCCTGCAAAATCTATTGCTACGGCTAAATTATTTATCTTAATGCTATTTTCAATTTTTTCCTTACGTCCATCGGTATGAATTAACGAACAGCCATTAGTTGAATGGTCTATGAGTTGATAGTAATTAGGGTATTGTCGTACTTCTAAATGGGTTCTGGAAATTAACGAATTATTAGCTTCCAAAACCACTTTAGTCGCCATAACAGGCTCTCGACCAATAAACCACGACTTTAAACAACGTTCTTCTAAATCCGCTAACCATTGAGTAGCATTGGCATAACGTAATTGACGGTCTAATTGATAAGCTTTATCAAGGCTGATGAGTAAAGGTTCAGGATAATGGTCACGCAATTCTAAAAAGCTATGATTAGGCTCATTTAATAAACGTTGCTTACAATCGGGTGGTTTAGTATTAAACAATAAGAAATAAAAACAGGCGGCGAGGGAGTAGAGGTCAGAGGATTGAGTTTGTTCGATGCCTTGTGTTGATAGCTGCTCTGGACTGCTATAACCAAGACTCCAAATGCGTTCA
>WTBX01000090.1 GCA_013138855.1 Methylococcaceae bacterium | reverse complement strand
ATCTTAGCCGAGCAGGTTTATGCAATCCGTTTAAATGAAGCGACAGTAAGCTCTTATCCTACTGCGGGAATGTTAGGAGCAACTTTTTTTATGACGGCCTTTTTGTCTTATATATTGGCAAAACGCTCTGAACAATCCGATTTATTAAGCAATAAACAGCAACAAACAATTCTTACTTTAGAAGAGCTGAATCAGTATATTATCCAGCACTTGCAATCAGGTATTATTATTACGAATAAATACCAACAAATACAAATGGCAAATGAAGCCGCTTTAAAGCTGCTTTTTCAGGTACAAGCTCCTTTGCAGCTTACAGATATATCTGAGTCATTAAGTTTGTTATTTCAAGACTGGCTTAATGATAAAAGCCAAGATTTTTTTATTTTACAGCGTCCTCAGCAAGCAAACTTACATTTGCGCTTTAATTTACTTAAAACGCAGCATGAAATTTTTTATATGATTATTTTGGAGGATATAACCTTACATAATCAACGGCTACAGCAAGGTGTTCTCGCCTCTTTAGGACGGTTATCAGCGAGTATTGCCCATGAAATTCGTAATCCTTTAAGTGCCATAACTCATGCCGCACAATTGTTATCAGAAAATCCTGATTTAACTAAACAGGATCTCCGCTTAACAGAAATTATTTTGACTCACAGTGGTCGTGTTAATAAAATTATTAACGATATTTTACAGTCTTCAAAGAGAAAGCCTTCAAATAGAGAAAAAATCGTCCTGAATCATTGGTTAAAGGAATATTTAGAAGAGTTTTGTGCAGAACATGGTGTTAATGCAGAAAGTTTACAGCTTAAACTCTGTGATACAAAGCTATCCGCATTGATGGATGTAGGACACTTAAAACAAATCATGGATAATTTATGTCAAAATGCTTTAAAGTATGGACAGTCTAATAAAAGCGGTATTGTGATAAAACTGAGCAAAGTTGAATCAAAGCCTTGTATAGATATTATAGATAACGGTGATATACTGAATTCACAAATTATTAGCCATTTATTTGAGCCTTTTTTCACCACCTCTAGTTCAGGAACAGGGCTAGGGCTTTATCTTTCTCGCGAGTTAGCCGAGCTAAATCAAGCTTCATTAATTTATAACTTAACTGAAAATCAAAAAAATAGTTTTAGATTAAAATTATCTAATGCTGACGATGTCAAAATTGAAATATGAAAAAACCTATTGCCTTAATTGTTGATGATGAACCTGATATTTGCGAACTATTGGAAATTACTTTAAATCGCATGAATATAAAAACGTACAGTGCTAAAAATGTTGTTGAGGCCATAACATTACTCCAGCAACATCATTTTGATTTATGTTTAACTGATTTACGTTTACCCGATGGGAATGGCTTAGAGATTCTTGATTATATACAACAGCATTATCCTAAATTACCTGTTGCGATGATTTCAGCGCATGGCAGTATGGATACAGCTATTACTGCAATGAAGAAGGGTGCGTTTGACTTTATTTCTAAACCTGTTGATTTAGATAGTTTACGGCAATTGATTAGTAATGCTTTAAAATTATCTATTAGCGAGAGTGATAAACAAGCACCTAAGGCAACAGGTTCTGAACAAACGCTCTTAGGTAAATCTAATGAAATGAATATCATTCGTAAAAAAATAGCGAAACTTGCTCGCAGTCAAGCACCTGTTTATATCAACGGAGAGTCAGGTTCAGGTAAAGAATTAGTCGCTAAATTGATACATCAACAAGGAGCGCGTCATTCTAAAGCGTTTGTTGCGATTAATTGTGGCGCAATTCCGCATGAATTAATGGAAAGTGAGTTTTTCGGGCATAAAAAAGGCAGTTTTACAGGAGCTGTTAGTGATAAAAAGGGCTTGTTTCAAGCCGCCGACGGAGGCACTTTGTTTTTAGATGAAGTTGCTGATTTACCTACTACCTTACAAGTTAAATTATTACGCGCCATTCAAGAGAAAAAAATTCGCCCAGTCGGGGGGCAAAAAGAGGTTGCCGTTGATGTTCGGTTATTGAGTGCAACGCATAAAGATTTGGCAACAATGGTTAACGAAGGGGAGTTTCGACAAGACCTTTATTATCGAATAAATGTCATTGAATTAAACGTGCCTCCATTACGCAACAAAGCTGAGGATATACCTGAGTTAGTTGAACATTTATTAGTAGCCTTATCGAAAGCTAATGGCCTAGAAAAGCCCCTGTTATCAAATGAAGCCTTGAAAGCACTGAAACAATACAGTTTTCCAGGTAATGTGCGGGAATTAGAAAATATTTTAGAGCGTGCTTTAGCTCTTTATGACGGTTCTATCATAGACGAAGACGATTTGAATTTACCTATTACTAATAGCTCAATTAATTTAGTTGATGAATATGATCCGACTCAAATTCCTTTGGAAAATTATTTAGAAGATATAGAAAAACAAGCGATTAGCGAGGCTCTGGTCGAAAATAAATGGAATAAAACCGCGACAGCCAAGCATTTAGGACTTTCTTTTCGATCTTTACGTTATCGCTTAAAAAAACTGGGTTTAGAATAAACACTGTCCACGAAAGACACAAAAATAGTGTAAGTGTTCAGTCACCCTCTTAAAAAAAGAGGGGTTAGGGGAGATTTTATTAAATAAATCCCCCTTTTCCAAAGGGGGAGGTGAATACTTACAAAATAGTATCTACTTTAAGTTTCAGGGTATTGGAAACGCGACTTCTAGTCGCGCACGAGTCATACTTACTCAGACTATAGAAAGAACACACTACGCGACTAGAAATCGCGTTTCCGTTATTATGCTTTTCCCTGTTTTTTTAAAGTAGATACCAAAAATAATAGCTCTGAAAATTAAAGTTTTCAGGCTTTTCGTGGATAAAAAGGCAAACCGAAACTCGACTACCGTTTGTTTTTACGAAGATGGCGAGGTCTTTTAATGCCTAGTGCATCATGTAATAAACCTTCATCAACCTTTAGTCTTTCTGAAATTCTTTTATAGTCATAGGGTGGTTTTCCCATGCTATCACGTAATTTCTGTTCATTAATTTCCAACGTTTTAGCCGCTTTAGAGATATAGCTGACAACAGCTTTATCTGTTTTTTTAAAGTTTGTTTTTTTCGGTGGTGGTGGCGGAGTAAGAGCGGCTTTTTTGGTTTTTTCAGGCTTATTCGCGCAATAAATCTCACGGCGATTATCATCGCTAAAATGAAATAAATAACAATCTTCATCATATTTTTTATAATTAATCTGAATATTTTTGCCCTTATAACGATAACTCAAGCGATAGCTATTTTTACTTAATTGTTCATAATCATAAATATTGGCGCGAATAGGTAAGCCGTGCATTCTAATATTTTCAGTGCGTGGGCGATGTCGTAAATCCACTAGCCCTTTAAAGCAGGCATTAATATAAGGAAAGTCTTCGGTGGAATGATATTGATAACCGCCCTCTTTAGTTTTACGGCCATTACATTCATCTAATTTAACGAATTTTTGCTCATTGGCATCCAAAAAGCCATATAAGGGATAACCATCAAGCGCGTAAGCGATGGGTTGTTTGGTATTTTTGAGGCTATTAATTAAACATTTAGGGGCGGTGTGATAATGATAGTCATCACCACGTCCAGCATGACCGCCACAAATATCTAATTCGCCAATAATATTGGGATCATGTTCTTCATCATGGCGACCGTCTTGTTTGCTAGGGTCAAAAATAGGGACACCATTAATGGCAACAGCAATAGGCCCGTCAGCGGGATTTGG
>WTBX01000368.1 GCA_013138855.1 Methylococcaceae bacterium | reverse complement strand
ATAAAGCTTTTTTGAAGCTGGCTGTTTTAGCAGTTTTCAAAACTCGCCAATAGCTAAAGCTATTGGACTCCGCCTTTATATGCAAACGTGAAAAAACTTGTTTTTTCACTCCTCTGCGTAACATCAGCTGCTTAAATTGTATGAGTTATTTTATTTTTATTCCTAAATCACAATTTGAATTTCATCAGGCGGCGGCGGTAAAGGACTCGATGAATCCGCGCCCGCTCCAATACCCACACTGCTTTGCTCAACACTGGCAGAAACCCATTTAAAGAAATTGGAGAATGCCGCGCTATCGGTCGTATCAAGACTGACGACGGTATCGGTAATTTGTTTTAAGAAAGATTCTTTCGCCTTAGGCCCTGCGGCACACGCGATTATTTTACCGAAATCACAACCGCGAATTTTAGTGACCATCTCATTAAATAACGCGGTATCGGACGGTGCGCCATCAGTCATTAAAAACAACATCGGTCGCCAATCACCTTTTTTATCGGCAGAGCTTTTTGCTACATCTCTTTCCATGTGTTTAACTACCATTTCCAATGCCGCGCCTAAATTAGTCGCGCCTGAACGAGGGCAAGTGATTTCAGGAATCTGCACGGCTTCTAAAGGCGTAATGGGAAATATTTCTTTAACGTCATTATCAAAAGTAATAATCGAAAGATGTACGCTATCAAGGGCATGAGGGTCTTGTCTAAGCGCGTGAATCATGGCTTGTAAGCCAACATTCACCGACATTATGGGTTCGCCGTTCATAGAGCCTGAAGTATCTATTGCGATATAGATGGGTAATCGTCTGGACATTGTTTCCCCTTATTATTGTGTTTTTTAATATCAACGCTTTTGATTATACAACTGCTTTGTTGATAAGGTAAAAATGCTTTTTTTATTTGTTGATGGTGGTCAGATATACTTTATGCGTTGCGGGTAGGTTAAACGCACTCTCATTGCTCAGGAATGAACACAATAATATCTGAAATTTTTAATATATTTGTAACGATGAAAAGGGCTGCTAACTTAAGGTAGGATAGTCATCAAATAATATTTTAAACCATGAAGAACATGAGGATAAGTAATTGTCCATAAGTCGTCTAATATTTTTATAAGCCGTTTCAATGGTTTAGCAGCTTTTCTCTCTAGTAAAATGTTAGGATACTTTTGGCTAGCTAATTAAGACTTCATGCTGATGTTGAAAGGAATAAGCTACTTGTCCGTAAGTGTTCAGTCCCCCTCTTAAAAAAAGAGGGGGTAGGGGAGATTTTATTAAATAAATCCCCCTCAATCCCCCTTTTCCAAAGGGGGAGGTGAATACTTACACTTGTCCTGTCTGGCTACCAATTTAAAACGGGACAAAATGAAAGCGCGAGACCTCCGAGGTTTTTAAAACCTCGGAGGTTTGATTTCTCAATGTCCCTCCTTAAATTGACTTAAGTTGGTGGTCGATGAAAAGATTACAAACTTAATCGACCTTTTATTTTTTATGCTTTACTAAAATTTAATTCGTCTGATACTTCATTTATATATAGCATTTGCTTATAATTTCGTTTAACTATGAGATGAAGTCCTTCCTATAAGCTACAGTTATTATTTTACACCTTGCATTTATTGGATTGTATTTTCCCACAAAAACCACTAAAAAATATCTTTGGATATTGGATGTTTGTGTTTTTTGTGGATATATATTCAATATCGCAAATGTAAACTATTGATTTAGTTTTATGAAAGATGCTCATCATTTATTATAAACTCGTTAAGGAAACATTATGGTTTTTACTTCTGTCACCAAGCTTTTGGATGAGCGAAATCTTAAATACATTGCTATTGCCAATTCAGCAGCTTATGACCCCGAAGAAGTTAAAAAAATTGCGTTGGACGGTTTGAATGATAGTATTGGTAGGGAATTAATTGAAGCTGTCCCGATTCGAGTCAATGATAGTTTAGCCATTGCTATCGCCCCTGCGACAGAAAAAATTTCATTGGTTTCCCTGCAAGAACAATTAGGGACAGGTAAAGTTAATTTTTTAGGTAAAGCTGAAATCCATGAACTCTTTCCACAATACGAGCAAGGGACTATTCCACCTTTAGGCGAACTGCATCATCTACCCGCTTATTGCTCTGTCAGTATTTATGATAATAATCGTGAGATAACCTTTTACGCGGGTTCATACAAGTATCGTATTCGTATGACCTTTGAAAATTATAAAGCCGTTGCAAATTTAGATGAAAGCATTAGATTCACCACTTCTGCTCGCTACAGAGCCTCCGTTTTAACAAGAGTTCCTTTTGATGTTAAAGACCGAATGAAAACAATTGATAACTGTATTCTAGGGGTCAGCTTAGGTAACTCAAGCTTTTTTCCTTCTAAATTAGTGGCTTCTACTGATTGGGTTAATAACAACTTCAAGAATTGTAAGGTTATGATTGGAGATAGTCTATACCGAATTACCTTGCAAATTACTCATGGCTATAAAGATGAGACAAAAGCTCGACAGAAAGCTCTTTTTTTAGGGCAAAAATTTATTAATGATCAAAGAGTATTGTTTGAGCGACATGCTAAAACCTGTGATTTTGAATTTGTACTCGCCTCTGAAATTCAACGTCAAGATGATTACAAAGTTTATCACCAACAAATCGTTGAATTATTTGAAACTAATGACAGTTTTAATAACTCAGTGATGTCATTTGCACACACTTTTGTGGGGCGTAATATAGATGAATCTGATGAGACTCGCGAGAAAAAATATATGCTTTCGGCAAGTTATTTGTTAGAAGAGTTGGCGGTATTTTCTTGTTTAATTCAAGATGGTTTTCCGATCTTTGTTTATCCAGGTTCTATTGATGTTGTGATTGAAATTGCAGACGGCAAACACCCGGGTGTACCTAAAACATTGCAAGAATTAATGTATATCTCTTTATTTTTAAAGCGACGAAAATAAACCCATTAATAGATAAATTAATTTTCCCTATCTTTTTGTAATAAACGCGTAAACTCATCGCTAGGTAAGGGTCTACTATAATAATAACCTTGAATGTAATCACATTCTTTTTCAACTAAAAAATCTAGCTGTGGCTGGGTTTCTACCCCTTCGGCCACAATTTTCAAGTTAAGGGCTTTTGCCAACATAATGATAACTTCGGCAATGGCACAATCTTGATGGTCATCGGGTAAACCTATCACAAAAGAACGGTCAATTTTTAAGGTATCGACTGGCATTAATTTAAGATAGGCGAGAGAAGAATACCCTGTCCCGAAATCATCAATAGAAAGTCTAAGACCTAAAGCATGTAAACTATGCAAGGTTTTAGTCGCGGTTTGCAAGTCGCCCATCAATAAACTTTCCGTAACTTCTAATTCTAAAAAGTCACTATTATGAGCAATTTCTTTTAAAGTGCGTTCAACCTTATTACATAGTTCATCATCAACAAATTGTTTAACTGATAGGTTTAGTGCTAACGATAAATCACCAAAGCCCATATCGTCCCAAACATTATACTGCTTACAAATTTCTTTTAAGCTCCATTCACCAACAGGTACAATTAAGCCTGTATCTTCTAGCACTGAAACAAATTTATCTGGTGGGATCAGTCCTTTTTCTGGGTGCTGCCAACGAATAAGCGCTTCGGCTCCAGAAATTTTTCCTGTTTTTGTAGAAACCTTCGGCTGGTAATAAAGCATAAATTCTTCTTTCTCTAAGGCACGACGCAAATCACCTTCTAAACTCAGGCGATCTTTCACTTTATCCGTCATTTCCCATGAATAAAATTGATAAGTGTTACCGCCTGTTGCCTTGGCGCGGTGCATTGCCGTTTGCGCATCCTTGAGCAAATCATCACTACTGCGATCATCAATAGGACAGAGCGTCATTCCTATACTTAAAGAAATAACAATCTCTTGATCATATACCACAAAAGGCAAGGCGAAATGATTAATAATCTTTTGCGCCAATAAAGCCGCTATATCTTCATGGGAAATATCTTGCTTGATTAACGCAAATTCATCGCCTCCTAAACGCGCAATAATTTCGCCCTCACCAGAGTATTGACTAAGCCGAGTCGCTACGGCTTTTAATAAATCATTACCTGCATCATGCCCCATACTTTCATTGACAAGCTTGAATCTATCCAGCCCTATACAAAATAAAGCACAATTTTTTTTGTTTTGTTTAGCAATACTCAGCAAATGATCTGTTTGTTTGACAAACATATTACGATTAGGCAAATCGGTCAGAAAATCATAATTTTGTAATTGTACAATTTTTTGTTCGGCTTCTTTTAGCTCCGTAATATTCTGCGCTGTCCCCATCATTTTTACAGCATTGCCACGCCTATCAAAAATGACTTCTGCACGTTCATGCAAAATCCCTATTTTTCCATTAGGTTGAACAATACGGTGCTGAACATCGTAGCCTTTATTTTCCCGTGCGCCTTCTACTTTACGCATTACCATCTCAAAATCATCAGGGTGAATGACTTTAAAAATTTCCTTATGATTCGGTTTTATCTCACCTGGTTCAAATCCTAGCATCCGATAGGTTTCGTCTGACCAGTATAATTCTTCGGTAAGTAAGTCTAGCTCCCAACTACCTACATGAGAAAGTCTTTGCGCTGCTGCCAGATTATTTTCTGCTTGAATATATTTTTCTTCTGCCTGTTTATACTCAGTAATATTGAGAGCAATACCATAGTAACCCGCAAATTTATTATCGTTAAATAGCGGTAAGGCACTAATTTTAAAGGTTACCCAATCTATGTCTCTATGTAAAAAAGTAATGGGATAATTTACAATTTTTTGCTGTTTTTCTAATAAGTTTAAGAAAGCAGGACGTTCTTTTTCAGCAAGAAAATCAACAAAGCGTCTGGAGATAATTTCAGGCAAACTAAATCCCGACAGCGTTGCAATGGTTTCAGTGATATTAATAAAATAACCTTCGCTATCAATACACCATAAACAATGTTCAGAAAGCTCGAAAATTTGTTCAAAATCCTGTTTCATATCAGCAGTTAATAGGTGATTTTTACTATTGAGGTTAGACATAAATTAAAAATATTACATTCTATTTTGTGTATTATCATTAGCTAAAATAATCAGGTTGATACAAGTATTGAGCATCATTACTCCCCTATCTTAAAACGATAATTGCTATTTAAGAGCCATCCTAGCTGCTTACTTATTTGGCTACCCGTTTAAAACGAGACCGTTGTATTCAGACCTCCGAGGTTTTTAAAATCTCGGAGGTCTAGCTCCTGTGCTTTTGTCCTGTCTTAAGTTGGTCGCCCTTATTTACATTAAACTTAATGTTACTTTATCATTCATTCAATAAAACCTCATAAAACTACTGGGTAGAGTTGCGAACTTCCCCACACTATTAATGAGTGTTTCCTTTTTACAATGCGTTATTTAAATAGATATTATAGCGTTAAAAGCATTGAAAAAATTTATGCAAAAATATCACCCGCCATTAAACCAATATCTAAACGCGCATCTTCAACTACCTCACCTACATTAAAAACAAGAGACTTTATTGGATTTAAATAAACACTCACTGTTTTCATCGCAGGTGAAACTAACCAGCACGATTGAACGCCTGCTTGAAAATACTGCATAAACTTTTCTTGCACACCCTCCATAGTTTGCTCAGGAGATAATACTTCAACTATGCCTAAAGGTATCTCGCTTATGTTTTCAATATCACGTAAATACATGACTTCATCTCTCGCTTTCATATACAGCGAAATATCAGGCTTATATTCAGTTCCATTTAAAGTCAGATTCAAATCCGTCAATACATGAAACTGTTTAGTCATGACTAAGGCAGCCGTTAAATTTGCTTGTACGTTGCGATAATAACCCTCTCCTGTTGGCTGATTTTCCGCTAGCGTTAGTTCCATTTTTTAACCTTATAATTATTGAGTTTGTCGCTGTTATTTGAGTGATTCTACTCATTCATTGTTTCAATATCAATTCAACGTTTAACGAACCGCCTCTTCGAGTGCATCATTAATTCCCTGCCAATCCACGCCAATCACGGTAATTGACACGATAATTGCCACCAAAACCGCAAACACAATCTTAACAACACTGTAAGGTCGTCCACCCTGAACTTGCCCTGTGCGTGCATTGACGACAAATTGATAGGTTTTATCTTGAAAACGGTAGGCTGAAATCCACGTTGGCAATAATAAGTGTTTGAATTTCGAGTTGCTGTA
>WTBX01000386.1 GCA_013138855.1 Methylococcaceae bacterium | reverse complement strand
CCGTTGAAACGGTTATTTTCATTAGTTCACATAGCCCACGGTTTAAACCGTGGGCTATGTGAAAAGCAAAAGCTCAACCGTTTTAACGGTTTATCAAAATGTTAGAAGACTTATGAATAGTTACTTAAGGACTGCCAGTCCTACCCCCCATATTTTCACGAGAAATTCTGATGAAGCTTCTAAAACTGACAGACATAAAAAAGCCCGCATAAAGCGGGCTTTGGCGTTCAGTATTATTATTTTTATTAGTGTACGCGACTGCTAGTGTATTGCAGCTCAATTTAAGCGGTTACTTATTATAATTATTATTGCCTTTAAAATTATTATTATTATTGACTTAAAGGCCGCTTCCTCCTCAGCTTTAAAACTGTCTCCAGTTCGTTAAGCTGGTGTTCAGTTTAAGTCATACAGCATACCCTGTCTATTAAAAAGTTCATTTATTTTTAAAATATAGTATCGCCTCGAAAACACACAGTAAATACAATATCTTATTATCAACACAACATTTTATTATCCAGATAACTAGGCAAAAAGTGCGGTTATTTCATGCTTTTTTATTTAAAAACCCGCAGTCCTTGCATTCAGTTTATAGGGCTTCATCACAAAAACTGAATGTTTATTACTCATTTTCTTTTCTCAACCGCTCTTCGTCTTCAAAAAAACGTAAACGCTCATCTAAAATCGCTTTTAGATAAAAATCCATCGGCAGAGCTTTGTACGCTAGTCTAGTTTGTAAAATTGCAGTTTTAGTATCCCCTACCGCATAATAATATTCAGCAACATAGCGATGAGATTCTGCCATTTGCCTCAAATCGGCATAACTTTGTGCTAATAATTCAAAATACAAAGGACGCTTACGAAAACGTTCATCTAAACTTTGTAGCGTTTTCTTCGCCGTTTTCGGATGCCCCGCTTTTAAAAGCCCACTGATATAATCTATTTTAATCGCTTGATTATTTGGAAAACGTTGTAAGGCTTTTTTATAAAAAGCTAAAGCTTGATTATATTGCTTACTCTCTAAAGCTGTTTTTGCCTGCGCATTACTATATTGAAATTGATTGGGATACTGCTGCTGTAATTCACGAAATATAGTTTCCGCCTGATTAAACTGTTGTTTTTTTAAATGCGCTAACCCTGTTCCATAACGAGCAATAGCGCGTTGCTGTTTAGTGCCTAATGTTTCTCGCGCCTTAAAATATTTTAAAACGTTGTCACTATCTTCTGATGTCAACACCCTTAGCTTTGCTCGCGTTAATAAATACGCAGCAGAATCGGGGTATTGTTTATAAGGATATTGCTCCGCCCTGCCCCGTGTATCGGATACTCTGGAAACGGTTACAGGATGTGTTCGCAAAAACTCAGGAATACCTTTGCCATAAAAACGGCTCGATTGCTGTAGATGCTCAAAAAAAGTAGGCATACTGCGAGGATCATAATTTGCATCGGCAAGATTTTGCATTCCTACCCTATCCGCTTCTTGTTCATTATCGCGCGTAAAATTAATTTGAAACTGAACGCTCCCCGCTTGTATGGCAACTAAAGCCGCTTGAGCTAACGCGGGACTTTGAGTCCCAATTAAAATGGCAACTAACATTGCAGCGGCGGTAGGAATAGAAAGACGACTCGCCGCCTCAAAAGCGCGATACAAATGTCGTTGAGTAACATGTGCGACCTCATGCGCCATCACCGACGCTAACTCACTTTCTGCCCCCGTTAATAACAATAGCCCCGAATTAACCCCAATATAACCACCCGGCCCTGCAAAAGCATTAATGCTATTATCTAAGACCACGAAAAAATGAAAGGGATTAGCAGGTTCATCACTCTTTGCAACTAAACGCTGCCCCATAGATTGAATGTACAAATCAATTTCTGCATCATCATTAATCGTTAATTGCCGATGCACACTACGAAAAAAAGCTGCCCCTAACTCTTGTTCTTGAGCAGGAGAAATTAAAGTTCCACTAGAGTCCCCCATATCAGGCAAATTAATTTTATGAGGCTCTGTTGCTTGCGAAGAGCTTGAAAAGGCAGCTAAAGAAAGCGTTAAAATAATGGCATTAAATTTCATAAAGAACGATGGAGTTTGATAATTGTTAATTGTTCTGACGCATATATTCTTCAAATGTTTCCTTGTCTAAAGGTTTACTGAAAAAATATCCTTGATAGTTAAAACAACCATGCTGTTTTAAAAATTTAAACTGTTGCTCGGTTTCTACGCCTTCGGCAATCACAGAAAACTTTAAATGTTTTGCCATCCCAATAATAGTATTAACAATAACTTGATCGTCACTGTCTATATCTAGCTCATCAATAAAAGCCTTGTCAATTTTAAGTTCATTAATCGGTAATCGTTTCAAATAAGACAGTGACGAGTAACCTGTACCAAAATCATCAATAGAAAAAATAAAACCTAAACCTCTTAAATGTAGCATTTTTTCTATGGTGTCTTCTACATCATCTAAAAATGTTCCTTCGGTTAATTCAAGAATAACTGACTGAGCATTAATTCCCGTTTCTTGTATAATTTGACCTATTTGTTGCACAAAATCTTTTTGTTTGAATTGCTTGGGACTCACATTGATTGAAATATGCTGTCCTGCATTTAATAAGCCCGCATCCATCCATTTTTTAACCTGATAAAATCCTTGTCTAAAAATCCAAAGCCCTATTTCAATAATTAAACTTGCTTCTTCAGCCACAGGAATAAATTGATCAGGTGGAATAAAGCCTTTTTCTGGATGCTTCCAACGTAATAAAGCTTCTGCACCTATTAAATTTTTCGCTTGATTAACTTGTGGCTGATAGTAAAGTTCTAATTGCCCCTCTGATAAGGCAATGCGCAGATCTTTTTCTATTTCCAGACGCTTATACGCAGTTTCCTGCATTTCAGGTCGATAAAACTGAAAATTATTTTTACCATTATCTTTTGCACGATATAACGCAATATCAGCCTGTTTAAAAACAGTTGTGGCATCTTCACCATTAATGGGAAACAAAGTAATCCCTATGCTACTGCTATTATGATAGTGATAATCGTTTAATTGATAAGGTTCACGCAGTTCATCAAGCAATTTTTCAGTCACTTTTCTGGCTTTACCAATGGTAATATTTATATCTAAACTTAGGTTTGTCAGTAAGACAATAAATTCATCGCCACCCAATCTTGCCGCAATATCTTCTTTGCGTAATTGACCTTTAATACGCTTAGCAATTTGAATCAATAACTCATCACCTAAGTCATGACCTAAAGAGTCATTTAGATTTTTAAAATTATCTAAATCCAGAAATAATAAAGCTCCAAATTTTCCATGTCGCTTAGCAGCGGCAATTTCATCCGCAAGACGATCAGTAATCATGCGCCGATTAGGTAAGGCTGTTAAGGGGTCATAATAGGCTAAACGCTGAATTTCGGCTTCATCTCGTTTACGTTTATTTATGCCAACCCCCACGCCACGCAGACCTATCACCTCGCCATGCTTATTCGTGACGACTTGACCTTTAACTTCTTCCCATAAAGGCTTTCCCTCTGAGCTGATATTTCTATGGGATAATTCAAATCGTCCTTTATTATCAATCGCCTCTTTAACAATTTTTAGCGTTGGTTCCACATCTTCTTCTAACATAAATTCAAAGGGTTTATGACCTAATAATTCAGAAATTTTATAGCCTTTTATTTCCTCAACTTTTTCTGTCAAATAAGTATAAACGCCTTCGGTATCTATCTCCCAAATATAAGACTCAGAGGCATTAATTACATCGTGAAAACGCATTTCACTTATTTTTAAGGCTTCAATGGTTGTATATTGTTCTGATACATCCTGAAAGACCAAAACCACGCCAATAATATTATTACCGTCATCAAAAATGGGCGCGGCACTGTCTGAAATTTGATATTCCTGACCTTCTTTAGAAATCAAGGTCGTATGATTAGCAAGCCCTGCCACTCTTTGTTCTTGTAAAACTTTGTGAATGGGGTTTTTAATCACTTTTCTCGTGGTTGTATTAATAATATGAAAAATATCATCAAAGGCACGTCCGATTGCCTCTTTAGCTTGCCAACCTGTTAATGATTCCGCTACAGGGTTAAGGCGTATCACATTACCAGATACATCAATCACGATGACCCCATCACCAATGGCATCCAGTGTAACGGATAATTTTTTTTCTTTTTCTAATAAATTAATTTCTGCCTGTCGCTTAAGTTCTTTGGTATGAAAATTTTCTAGCGCAAAAGAAATATCTTTAGTCATTTCATCCAGTAAAGAGACTACCTCATCCGTAAAATAACCGTCGCTATCCGCATAAATATTAAATGCGCCAATAACCTGACCAAATTTAACAATGGGAAATGCTGCACTCGCTTTTATACCTTCCTGCTCTGCGGCCTGATGCCACGGTATGTTTTGTTCATCACTTAAAAAATGACTATTAACAATATGCCTATTTTCCCTGATGGCAATCGCGGTTGTGCCTTGACCTTCTGGAATATTTTGGTTAGTTGATATAAAAATATCATCTAAATAAGCCGTTGCCTTCCCTGATTTAGCCAGTACTTCAACACGTTTTGTCTTGTTATTAACCAAGCCTATCCATGCGAGTAAAAAGCGATTTTTATTAACCGTAATTTGGCAAATTTCATCAAATAAGTACTGATGAGAATCAGAGCGAATAATCAATTGGTTGGTCGCGCTTAAAATCTCATATAAGTCCATTTGTTTGCTTAAACGCTGCTGAGTGACCACTAATCGAGCCGATAATTGGTTAAACGTTTGACCTAAAGCCGCTAATTCGCTATTGCCTGTCAATTTAGATTGAATTAACTCATCCCCAGAAAAAGATTCCATGACTGTTGTTAAATGATTAATCGGACGATTAACAAAATAACTAAGGATTAACATCAGCAGAAGCATGAGTAACAGACAATTTAACCATAACCCCCCGCTTTCAACTAAAACTTCATACCAAATCGTTTTTAAGGGATAACTTAAATTATAATTAAGATATAACACCCCATGAGAAAACGAGCGCAACTGCCCCTGTTCTGAAGAAAACGACACGGGAAAGTAAGCATAAATCGCTTGAGTAGTTTTAGAAAACTCCACAATGGGATTCATTTGTTTGCTAGTCGCAGCAATATACGCAGGATTTATCTCGGCAATGGCCTCCACAGCCATTTTTGTTTTCCACGCATAACGATTTGCATATTTTACTCGACCCTCTGGATTAATTAATGCCAAGGCATCAATTTCAGTTTTTATGCCTAAAGAGCTTATCTCTTGCTCAATAATATGTAAATGCTGATGATTGACAGCTTCTTGAGAAAGCCGCTGCAAACGAATCATTAAATATTTAACTTCTGCGATTTTTTGTTGTTTTAAATTATTTGTCTGCACCGCTGTTTGATAAAACGACATCCCTACAATTAACAAACTGGTTAACAAAAAAACAATAACAGGAATCCATAAGCGTAATGAAAAAGTTTTCATTGCACACCTTTTTTAGGTAAAAAAGTTCCATCAATTAAATTATCTATCATTATATTTTTAGTCAATAATTTTTGCTCTAGCATTAACGTAGCTAAAGTGCTAGCAGAAGTTTTCAAGGTAGATGTTGTCGCTGAAAAAAACTTTATATTGTCACTTAAATCAGGCAAAATCAAACCATTAAATTGACTGAAAACCTCTGACGGGGATACCATTAACCTAGGAGCAATTTTAATAGCGGCCTCCTCTTTATGGGTATTTAAATAATGTAGAGCCTTAAAATAAGTTGCTAATAGCTGAGTTAAATCATCGCTACGTTGTTCAATTACTTCTTGTCGTGTTACCAATACATCAATAATTCTATTTGGAATCTGTGAGCTATCAAATAATGGTTTCGCCCCCAATTGTAACAATTGAGTTTTTACAGGCTCAAAAGTAACCACCGCATCAATCTCATTATTAAAATAAGCTTCATACTGCTCATCAATACTCAAATGGATAATATCAATATCAGTTGCCGTTAAATTAGCAGCCGTTAAAGCACCATCCAATAAAATTGCTCCCACCGCTCCTCGCTCCACCCCAATGCGCTTACCTTTTATCGCCGCCATATTTGTAATATCAGCTTTAGCCAATAACACATCGCCGCCATGTGAAACATCCATGACTAAAATGACTCTAATATCAGATTGATATTGCGCTAATGTCAAAACTTCATCCAAAGTTAATGCGGCAACATCTAATAAGCGATGACTAAAGGCATGAGACACCTCAGTTGCAGAGGGTAACTCAACCATTTTTACAGCGTCTTTTTGATATAAACCTAAACTACGCGCTAAAAATAAAGTTTCATATCCTGGCCAAACATTAGTACCTACTTTCAGCGGGGGTTTAGGTTTTAAATCACATCCAGTCAATAAAAATAAAGCCAATATAAAACAAATATGTCTATATATAAGGAGGTTGTCGTTCATAGCATTCACTTATCATAAAAAATAGAAGTTAAACTTTTCAGGCTATCAACCTAAGACGGGGACATTAGTAAAATAAACTGCTGTAGAGTACTTAAAAGTAGATTTTCACCACGAAGCGGATGAATTTAAAGCTGCGTGTTCTCTGTGTTCTTCGTGGTGAAATAAAAGCTTGACTGTTCCGTTTTAAATCGGAAGCCACTTTTCAAGCCTATTTCTGTTTAAAAAGGGAGCTAACAGAAATATAATTGTATGCTAATAATCGTATAAAATATCAAACATTGATTATAAGCGCATTAACGCGATAAAAAAATTCTAACATGAAATACGCCATCCAAATTAATAGCAGTCCTTATTCTTCAAATGCAGGTTACAGTGCCTATCAATTTATTAAAGCCGCCATTACTATGAAGCATGAGGTTTTGAGAGTCTTTTTTTATCAAGATGGAATTTATCACGCCTTGCACCATGCCAGTCCCTTAGAGGATGAATTACAATTAACCTCACTCTGGAGCCAATTAGCCTCAGAACATAATATAGATTTAGTGGTGTGTATTTCTGCGGCGCAACGTCGTGGATTATTACATGCCGATGAAGCCAAAAGACAAGGTAAACAAGATAATGATTTAGCCGCAGGTTTTAAAATTTCAGGCTTAGGGCAATTAGTCGAAGCCACCTTAAAAGCTGATCGCTTTATCATTTTTGGATGAGTGTCATGAAAAAATATTTATTCGTATTGCGTGATGCGCCACATAACGGCAGTCATGTACAAGAAATGTTGGATGTTATTTTAATCACCGCAGCCTTTGACCAGTCGGTGTCATTGTTATTATTAGATGATGCCGTATTTCAATTAAAAAGTAATCAACAGGCAGAAAAATATACTTATAAAGAGACTGCGGCTATTTTTAAAGCCTTGGAAATTTACGATGTCCACGACATTTATACCGAAATAGAATCCTTGCAAGAACGCGGTTTAAAACCTGTTGATTTATTATTGCCTGTCAAAGAGCTTTATCGTAAAGATATAGCAGCGTTAATGGCTGAATATGAGGTAATTTTTTAATGGCTCTTCCCTACTCCTTTCCTAAGGGAGTGAGAAAAAATTGTAAATTTTATAACCATGAAGCACATGAAGATCATGAAGGTTTTTCTCCATGTTCTTCATGGTAGATCATTAATTTCCAATCCCCTAAAACCGAGGAAATTTAGCATCAGGACTGGCAGTCCTTTCTTGATTTTCATATTCCACGAGAGGACTGCCAGTCCTTATTTCGGTATTTTCACGGAAACCCTTATTCATTGTCACAGTAACTTAAATTTCTTTTAAGCAGGATTTGTTAGCAGAATTATCAGCAGATTTTCTAGCCACTTCATTTTGTGATGGCTGCGGTGGAATTTTATCAACCACACAAATACCGCCCCATGTAATTTTAGCGACCGCTAAATAAGACACCTTCCCTGCATCTTCTTCCGCATTCACTCGAACAATTAATGCAATAGGATTTTTTTGATGAATGCGCCATTCCGCTTTCGCACCTAGCATTGAAAAACTCCGCGTAATAACATACCAATAATTTAGCGGAAACTCTTGTTGAGTTGGCGTAACGACGGTAATAGATTGGCGATCATCACCATCTAACACTTTAAGTGCAAATGACGAAACCCCCTCACAAATTTGTTCCGAATAAGCTTCCTCTTCATTTAATACCATAGTTCTGCATTTAGACTCGGTTAAATCCGTATAAACAGAGGTATTTTCAGCAAGAGCCGTCGCTGAAAAAAGTGTTAAGCCTAAAAATAAATTAGCACTTAGTTTCATTTTAATACCTTTTGATATGTTCTATGAAGAGTGATTAAAAATACGGAGCCGCGACTTTTAGTCGCGCACGAGACCTAAAAATATCTATAAAATCTATATATTAAACAGCTTAAAACAAGCTCGCTTTAAAATTTATGCACAAAACTTCGTGCGTGACTAAAAGTCGCGGCTCCGCTAAAAATAGCCTGATTCAATTTTTCACATTTCTAAAATCATTAAAACCTTAACTTTAGCACCACACTCTCCCTAAGAAAGTCACTTAGCTGTGATAATATAAGCGGTTTTCAAATAGTTTATCGGAGTATTTACTTGGCACAGATACAGGATATTACCAGCCCTATGACCCAATTAGAACGACGGGCAACATTTTCTTTAGCCAGTATTTATGCATTACGGATGCTAGGATTATTTATGATTCTACCTGTACTGTCCCTATTTGCTGAACAAATAGAAGGCTCAACACCGTTATTAATTGGTTTAGCTATCAGTATTTATGGTCTTAGTCAGGCTCTATTGCAAATTCCTTTTGGCTTACTCTCTGACCGCTTCGGTCGTAAAAAAATTATTATTATCGGTTTAATTCTATTCTCATCGGGTAGTTTGATTGCTGCGACCTCAACCACTATTTATGGCGTTTTATTAGGTCGCGCCTTACAAGGTAGCGGAGCAATCGCAGCGGCCATTATGGCTTTAGTCGCTGATTTAACCCAAGAAGTACACCGCACCAAAGCAATGGCAACGATTGGCGCAAGTATTGGCATTTCTTTCGGCATTGCGATTACCTTAGGGCCTGTTTTAGCGGGTTATATCGGTGTACAAGGTATTTTTTATTTAACCGCCATCTTAGCCATCATCGCTATATTTGTCGTCATTTTCATCGTTCCTAACCCACAACAATCCATTGTTCACCGAGATGCTGAATTAGTTCCTGCCCAAATTTCTCAAGTATTAAAAAATCCAGATTTATTACGTTTAAATTACGGTATTTTTATCCTGCATTTAATATTAACCGCAAGCTTTGTCGTTCTGCCTTTATTAATCAGGGATGCAGGCTTAGCGGCTGAAAATCATTGGCAAATTTATTTACCAGTCTTAGTCACTTCGATGGCCGTCATTATTCCTTTCATCATTCTCGCTGAAAAAAAGCGACAAATGAAAAAAGTCTTTATCGGAGCGATCATCACCCTCGTGATTGCTAATATAAGTTTAAGCCAACTACATAACGATTTAATTGCACTTACCAGCTTTTTATGGCTATTTTTCTGCGGCTTTAATTTATTAGAAGCCACCTTACCCTCACTGATTTCCAAAACTGCACCCGCCGATTTAAAAGGCACCGCAATGGGAGCTTATTCTAGTTCGCAATTTATGGGAGCGTTTTTAGGAGGCGTTCTTGGCGGCTGGTTATATGGAGACTATGGTGCGCAAGCAGTATTTTTATGTTCTGCCATTGCCGCAGCAAGCTGGGTTTTAATCGCCTTATTTATGCGTACCCCTAGATATTTGGCTAATCTATTGATTTCTTTAGAAACGATTAAAGAAAATAAGGCGGATACATTTAGTGAGCAATTACTAGCAATTGATGGTATCGCTGAAGTGCGTTTGCATTTTGAAGAAAAAACGGCTTATCTAAAAGTTGATAATCAACTTTTAGATAAGCAGCAACTACAAGAATTATTATCAGATTGGTCTAAGGCATAACAGCATAAAAATTTCGACACCTACGATGGCATCCTTCATTTTTCGGTTTACAGTCGGAGTCCAATAGCTTTAGCTATTGGCGAATCACGGAAATAGCTAAAGCTATTTCACTCCGCGCTACTTTTTCCCGATGATGAAAGGTGCTTATTGACTGATATATTCTTTTTTAGCAAAATTAAGTAATAAACTCAATGCCCTACCTTCTATCGCATTAATATTTTTTATATCTAAACCATCATCCAATATATCTACATAAGCAGGGCTATCTTTTTTATTAGCTCCATCAAGGTTTTTAAAGCCCATATGCCAGTGCGCAAATTCACGTTGTGTAATTGATTCGTCCTTTAGTTTCACAATCCCCGCAGTTCTGGAATCTTGACTAATTATATTAAATAAATTTTCCACAGTTTCTCGTTCACCTTCTAGCACTTGTAAATAAGTCCCATTTTTATAAACTAAGAAACCAGTTACCCCGCGCTTTTTATTTCTTACTTTAGCACCGTCTAATAGTTCTTTTAATTCCCTATCTGTTGGAATTGTCGTCGCAGACGAGATGCAAATTAAACGAATTAAATCCACTTTAGTTCCTCACTGTATAAAATTAATTTAAATATATAATTATCAATCGCTTGTCAATACATCAATCATAATACTGGCTGTTTTTCCCATTTCATCACTCACTGCAATTTGATAACGACCTGTTTTTTTAAACTGATGTTTTAAATGTTTATTCGGGTTCACTTTATAAAATAATTTACCGTTTATAAACCAATAAACTAACCCTTGTGCGCCACGGCTCTCCAATTTAACCGCTGGCAGGTTTTTAGCCGCTCCCGCAGAACGCAGTTTAGCAAAATTGTCCAAACCTTTTATTTTAATTTCACCCTGCTGAAATTGAGGAGGATGTTTACAGCTTGCATCATAAACGCCTATTTGTTGACTACGATGCTGACTCGGTGGTATCCACGGCTCTACCGTCAAAGGCCATAAAGCAATGGTTTTCATGGCTGTTTTTTTCGCATCACAAGCGGCATCAATTAAACGACCTGTTTGTTTATTAACTAATAAAGTCACAGGATTAGTAACCCAAATAGGACTATCACTTTCTGGCAGCGTTTTGGGTACGGTGTTATTTAATAACCACGCTTGTTTTTTTTCGTGACACAAACTTGCTGGCGTTTCTGATAGCAGCCCACCTAATGGCCAGCAAATAGTTTCCTCAGTAACGCTTGCTACCTGTGTTTGTATCACTGAGCGTTGTTGCTGATAGGCCAAGCGTTCAGCAATTTCAAATAACAAAGGCGATGCCGTACGTGAGCCATAATGCCCTGCGGTCGGAGTCCCATCAGGTCTTCCTAACCAAACCCCAATAGTATAGCGATGATTAACACCTATACTCCAAAAATCCCGATGCCCATAACTCGTCCCTGTTTTCCATGCAAGATTATTGCCACGATGATTATCGGCTCTCAGTATTTGTTGAATAATCCATGCCGCCCCTTTTGAAAATAAATAGCGTTGTTGTACAGGCTGTTGCTTTAAAAAACGTAACTGCCCTGCCCTGCCCTCATTTTCCAAAGCCGTATAAGTGCCGACCAATGATTCCAGTGTTGTCCCTATCCCCCCTAAAATAACCGATAAATTCGGCTTGGCAGCACGATTAAATTTCAAACTTAACCCTGCATTTTTAAGTTTACTGACAAATTTATCAGACCCCAAATGATGCAATACTTGTATTGCAGGAACATTAAGCGAGCGTTTTAAAGCATTACTAACACTCACAGGCCCTATAAAACCACGATTAAAATTACGCGGTCGATACCCATTTAAAGTAATCGGTGCATCACTTAATAAAGACTCAGAATGAATTAAACCTTCATCCAAAGCTAAACCATATAAAAACGGTTTTAAGGTTGAACCGGGTGAACGCAAGGCGGTAACCATATCCACATGCCCAAACCGCTCGTTATCGCTAAAATCAGCCGAGCCGATATACGTTTTTACCGCTAATGTTGCATTTTCAACCACTAATACCGCAGCGGATGTTTTGGGAGGTAAGCGTTTTATATAGCTAGAGACTAACTCTTCTAGCCCCTGCTGCATCGCATAATCTATCGTCGTAATTAATGGCTCATCAGCCGTTGCCAAGCGTCTAAAGCGTCGCGCAAACAAAGGAGCTAGAACAGGTGAATTATTACGTTGCGCATAAACCGTTTCAATTAATGCTTCATCTACCGCTTGTTTAGACCAAATGCCTAGCGTATGCAGCCGTTTAATGACTTTATCACGCGCAACACGCGCTTTTTCAGGATGGCGATCGGGACGATTTCGACTCGGTGCTTGCGGCAAAACCGCTAATAAAGCCGCTTCTGCATGGCTTAATTCCAACGCAGGTTTACTCAAATAAACATAACTTGCAGCTTGCACACCTTCCAAAGTACCGCCAAAAGGCGCGTGATTTAAATAATACTCTAAAATTTCACGTTTACTGTAATGCCATTCTAATTGCAAAGCTCGCAAAATTTGTACGACTTTACCCAAAATATTGCGCTTTTGAGGAATCACCAATCGTGCTACCTGCATGGTTATCGTCGAACCACCTGAGATAATTCTTTTATATTCAATATATTGAAGTGCCGCACGCGCTAATGCTAAAGGATTAAAACCAAAATGCCGCCAAAACCAACGGTCTTCATAATTTAATAAGGCTTCAATATATAAAGGGGAAACTTGCTCCAAACTAACAGGATAACGCCAGATACCATTCTTATCAGCAAAAGCACGTAAAGGCGTACCATCTTCTGCCACAATAATTTGAGCATATTGTTGCGTTGATGATTTAAGGCTAATCGGAAGAAGTTTGTCAAAAAACCAAATGACAAAAATTAAAACAACACTTATTAGCAAAAACTTTTTAAATTTCACAAAAATGGATTGAATTATTATCTCCGCATTACTATAAATATTCATTATCGCTAACTCGGAGGCGCGACTTCTAGTCGCGCACGAGACCTATTTAGACCTCCGAGGTCTTAAAGACCTCGGAGGTCTGCTTCTCATCACATTCAAGAAAACGCAACAGGCTCTACCACTTCATCTAACAACTCCTGCACCATCAACTCATGCAACCGCTCCACCCACTCCCGCGAAAACAAAGGCTCTACATAGTTATAGCTTAAAGTTAATTGCTGTTGATATTCACAACTCAACAAAGCGATGGCAGGCGGGCTACTTACTTGACATAAATGTAAAAAACCTGTGATTTCTGCATCGCAAATAGATTGCTTCGCAAGCTCTGGCAAACTCACATGAGAAAACCAAAATGAACTCCGTTCAGTTTTATGCTTATAAGATAAACGTAAATTTTCACCATGTTTTTTTAACGGTAAATAACTCGCAGCCCACATCACAGGTAAAAACGCATAATCTAATTGCTGACGAATGACATTCATATTTTGCTGTTTTAAATGCGCAAATAATTGTTCTCGATTAGCGAGTAAATTTCTAGGAGCTTGCGCAAATAACGCCCCAACATGATTACCCAATAATGGTGTTAACGCTTTTTGTTTACGCAGATTAAAAGCATAAGGCACACAATAAGCCTCACCTTCTTGTTCTGGATTCATCCTTTCCAAGGCTCGCATAAAGCAGCCTATATAATATAAACTCGCACCTGTTAGACCTACTTGCTTTCTCGCTATTTTATTAATCTTAGCGGTTTGTGCTACGCTGAGTCGATAAGAAGCTAACCGTAATTTTTCAGGAGCTTTATCAGCGGCATGAATGATACTTTTTTGCTCATCCAAACCCTGAATATAACGTTTTGCTTTCATAAATAATTTAATCTTTTTCCATAAATTAAACTTTCTTAATCGCAGCGGCAATAATGGTTCAGAGGCGGGAGTATCAAAGGCTAGTCGTTTTTCTACTTCATCCGTACAAAGATATTGCAAAATTAAATTTGCACCGACTGCATCACATAAAGGGTGTAGCCAGCGTAATAAAAATACGCAATTAGTTTCTGTGGTGATTAGATGAAAACTTAAGGGCGCGATGTCTTCACGACTTTGCTGCTGATTAATAAGGGTTTCAAGCTGATTTTTAATAAAAAATTCAACATCGGTATTTTCAGGACAAGTTGTTTGAAAAAAGATAGGCTCTTCTTTCTCGCGCTGACACCAATAAAAACGATTACCACGTTGTTGTAAACTGGCTAAGATAATAGGGAAACGTTGTTTTAACTCATTAATACGCGCTTCTAATAACGCTATATTAGGGCAGGAATCCAGTTCCAGAGCAAAACCACATAAACTCCCCGCCATATTTTCATTACGAATTTCCTCATCCATCGCCAAGGTAAAATAATCAGATGGATTAAGGGCTTGCAAAATACCTGTTTTATCGACACTCATGATTTATGTTGTGTTATCCATTTCTCTAACGCATTAAAAGATTCAACATTATCGGGGTCGATTTCATCATCAGGTAAGCTGACCTTAAATTCTTCTTCAATAAACATAATTAAACGCATAATACCCATGCTGTCTAAACCTGCTTCTAACAAATTATCATCGTCTGAAAAACTATCGGCTTCTGCAACAAAAATTAATTCTTCAAAAATAAATTCGCGTAGTTGTGGTTTCATATTAACGGCTAAAATGAGAAAAGATTGAATATTATAAGGTAATTTAAAATAGCTACCAATGGAGAGTTGCTTCCAGCCAACTCTAACCGTCTGGAAGACGGCTCTCCAATATTGACACCAGTGAAAAAACTTGTTTTTTCACTCCTCAGCATAACCTCAGTTAATAACTATTTTGCTGATAGTTTCTATATTGCTCAGACCGTTCATTTCGTTGATAATCATTGTTCTGGTAATTATCATCTTGATAGTCATTGCTCTGATTATTATCATTTTGATAACTTTCAGTCGTCCCACCTTCATCTGGAACAATCAAAAAAGGAATAGGCAACGTAGGCTCAAATTGCACCTTATAATCTTGATTCGTCACACAAGCACTTAACAATAAGCACCCACTTAGCGTAAAACTCCATTTAATTAATTTATTCATCATGGCTTACTCAGTCTGAAATACAACCAACAACATAACAGAAAATAGTTAAATGCAATATGAACCTTCATAAAGTATCTCTACCTTAAATTTCAGAGTGTTGGAGACGCGACTTCTAGTCGCGCACGAGTCATACTCACTCAAGCTGTAGAAAAACACACAGCGCGACTAAAAAGTCGCGTCTCCGTTCTTATCGCAAACGTAAAGACTGCCAGTCCTTACTTTTACGAAAGACTCTTACTTAACCCTGCTCTGACCCTAAAAAATGATTCAAAATAAAATCAGCAATCATTGGTGGATTATTCAACTCCAACTTAAATAAATACTCTGGAAGATCCAAATCCACATCACAAGCAAAAGCAATAATATTCGCATCATTAGAATAAAGCAGCGGCTTATTTAAAACAGGTCGGTGTAACTCAATTTTAGGAAATACTTCCGCCTTAAAGCCCTCAACCAAAATCAAATCCAATTCAGATTGCTCAAACGCTTTAAGCTGTTCATCCAACTTAGGTTCTATAGGCGTTTCAAATTCCGTGATAATCGCACGCCGATGCGAAGAAACCAACATCACAGGCGTAGCCCCCGCCTCCCGCAAACGATAACTATCCTTGCCTTTCTTATCAATTTCAAAACTATGATGACTGTGTTTAATTAACCCAACTCGCAAACCTTGTTGTTTTAATAGCGGAATCAATTGCGTTAACAAAGTCGTTTTACCTGTACCACTCGCAGCGGCAAAGCCTAAAATTGGGATTTGTGCGTTTTGCATAAACTTTAATCATTGAACTAAAAAATGTTATTTTAAGGGATAATCTACCATCGCTCTGCATTAAATCACTCTCCTTATGAATACGCTCATTCAAGCCTTACACAATAAAAACCTTTACCCTCACCCTGTCAAAGACTTTGAGCTGATAGAAACCCATATTTCTTGGGTTTTATTAACGGGCGATTTTGCCTATAAAATTAAAAAACCCGTAAATTTTGGCTTTTTAGATTTCTCAACTTTAGAAAAACGCCATTTTTATTGTCAGGAAGAATTGCGTTTAAATCGTCGCTTTAGTGATGATATTTATTTAGAGTTAGTTGAAATTGGCGGCAGCTTGTCACAACCTCAATTTAATCAAGGCACAGCGATTGAATATGCCGTCAAAATGCGCCAATTTGATAATGATTTACTCTTTAATCGCATCACATTAACTTCATTATATATAGACTCACTGGCGATGAA
>WTBX01000114.1 GCA_013138855.1 Methylococcaceae bacterium | reverse complement strand
TTGCGCAATGATTTTCCGCATTTAGGTGAACCTAGTGTGGCAAGCTATTTAACATGGTTTGAAGAGGTTTGTCGCACTACTGCAAAGATGATTGTGCATTGGCAACGTGTGGGCTTTGTACATGGCGTGATGAATACTGACAATATGTCAATATTAGGCTTAACCATAGACTATGGCCCTTATGGCTGGCTGGAAGATTATGATCCGCAGTGGACACCCAATACGACCGATGCAGGTCAACGGCGTTATTGTTTTGGTAATCAGCCCCAGATTGCGATGTGGAATTTAACCCAGCTTGCGAATGCAATTTATCCTTTAATTGGTGAAGTTGAACCGCTAGAGCAAGCTTTAGATGTTTATTTAAAAACATTTGAGGAAGGGTGGAAAACGATGATGGCCGCGAAGTTAGGGCTTGAGGTTTATAATTCGGAAACCGATGATGACTTGATTAGTGAGTTGTTACAAGTGTTGCAATTAGTCGAAACAGATATGACGATTTTTTATCGCAAACTCGCTGGCTTGAATACACAGAAAATGAATAAGCTTGAAGCGAGTGATGACGACTTAATCGCAGCTTTATTTGAGGCGTATTATCAACCCGAAAAATTAACCACGAGTTTTAAAAAACGTATTGCGGACTGGTTACGCCGTTATATTAAACGATTATCACAACAAACTGTTAGCGATGAAGCGCGTGCTAAAGCGATGAATAAAGTAAACCCTAAATATGTTTTTCGTAACTATTTAGCGCAACAGGCGATAGAAAAAGCGGAAGCAGATGATTATTCGATGATAGAGGAATTATTAGAACTTTTACGAAAGCCCTATGATGAGCAGCCAGAAAATGAGCATTACGCCCAAAAACGCCCCGACTGGGCAAGGCATAAAGCAGGCTGTTCGATGTTATCGTGTAGCTCTTGATGATGGTGACGATTGCTAGTTTTTTAAGAGCCAAGCAATCGTACATGTCGAAATTAGTGGTTATAACTTCTTTTACGAGAACTAAAAGGGGTTAAACATCCTTATCTATAATAGCTTCACCATCAATAACCAATTTAGAAATGCCCCCTAAAGTGACATGCAAGGTACACGATGCCTCTTTAAAATTATCTCCTTTTTGTCCCTTCCAATTTATGGTTACATAAGTTGAGTTATCTGTCTCTGTAGAAGATCCAATCCCCATATAAGCTTGCGAGCCTGTGGCTTTTTTAATGGCAACAGGACATTTTTTACTGGCCATATTACTCATGCCAGCAGTGGCTCTCACCATCGATTCTGCTTCACGCTCTTCATTGGTTTTTTCTTTACTGTTTCCAACTAATAAAAAACCTGCGATAAAACAGCCAAGAACAGCGGCAATCAATTGTTGAGTTTTACTCATTTTTTATCTCCTAATTATTATTTTAGAACTAACATTTTTTAAGTTGTTAGCTTATTGATTCTAAGCGAATTAAATATTCTCAGCAATGAAAACAATGTTTAGACTATTTTAATGTGATCTGCTGAATAATAGACATAAAAAAAGCCCGAGAGTAAACATACTATCGGGCTTTTTATCGTCAATAGAAATAAAGCTTATTTCATCATTGAACGCTTGAACATACGGTCAAGTTTACGGTTAACTTCGTCAGCAGAAGCTGCTGCACGGTTAGCCGCAGCTTCAGCCGCAGATGCTCTTGAAGCCGCATCACTTGCAGCGTTGTTAGCAGAGTTTGCAGCACTTTTCGCGCTAGAAACGTCAGTTTTTAAACCATTGATTTGACCTTGAAGATTTTCAATGTCAGAGTTAGTCGCACAACCAACAGCTAAAGTAGCACCGATAACAACAGCCGATAATTTTAATAATTTCATAATTTTTTCCTTATACTTAAGTGAACTAAAATAATTTATAACAATCTAAGTTTGCCTTTTTTTTGGATTAGTTTCCAGCTTTATTTTACTTTTACGGTAATTCCTTCGTAAATCCATTGACTTAGCGCGTCAATTTCTTCATTTGTAACAGCAACACACCCATGTGTCCAATTCCACATTTCGTGCATTTTTTCATCGCCTTGACCTATTCCATGCAGACCAATTCTACCACCTAACGAAGTGTTTTGCGGGGGAATTTGATCATTTTGATGCGCGGTAACAATATCATTATAATCACTTTGGGAAACAAGCCCTTTTTCTAAGGCTGTTTTTGCATTTTCAACAGACGGATAAGTGAATCCATAAAAAGTATGATAAACACTTTTATCATTTATCCAGCCAATTTTATAAGTGCCTATGGGGGTTATATTATCACCGCGCCTATTTTTAAAGCCTGCGCCATTACGCCCAATAGCAATATGGTTAAAAGTGGCTAATGTTTTATTGCCGCGCTTAACTTCCAAACGCATTCCTTGGGTATCAATTAGTAGCCAGACAGACTCTTCTTTAATAACTTTTTCTAATGGTGTCTCTGCTTTTTTAGCGATGCCAACTGCTTTAGGTTTTTGAATAGGCTTTATTTCTTCTGGTTCGGTATTATTTTGTTTCACTAAATCATCAACGACTGTTTCGTTCTTAATCTTGTTTTCTTTCAGTTGTTTAAGATAAAGCGCGTATTCTGTCGGCTTTTGTCTTGTGCAAGCAGAGGTTAATATAAGGCATGTGCCTAAAATCAATATCAAGTAAGGCTTGAGTGATAAATTTATTCGTAACATAAATAATCTACAATTTATTAGTAATTTAGTGTAATTTACACTATTTACTCCTCTTTAGCATCAAGGTTTATTTATGAATATAGAAACTATTTCTTCCGCTCCTTACGATGACCAAAAACCTGGAACCTCAGGGCTGAGAAAAAAAGTAACGGTTTTTCAACAACCGCATTATTTAGCTAATTTTGTACAATCGGTTTTTGATAGCTTAGAGGACTGTAATGGCAAGAGTCTAGTCTTAGGCGGTGATGGTCGCTATTACAACCGTGATGCGATACAAATTATTATCAAAATTGCCGCCGCTAATGGCTTTAATGAATTGATTATAGGGCAAGGCGGGCTACTTTCTACACCTGCCGCCTCTCATATTATTCGTAAAAACAAAGCGTATGGCGGACTCATTTTATCGGCTAGTCACAACGCAGGGGGGCCTACTGAAGACTTTGGAATTAAATACAACATCAGTAATGGTGGGCCTGCGCCAGAAAAATACACCAATGATTTTTTTAAGCGTAGCTTAGAGATTACTGAATATAAACTCGCTGAAATTGACGATGTTGATTTAGATACACAGGGCGAGTTTGACCTAGAAGGACTTAAAATTCGCATCATAGACCCTGTAACTGATTATGCAGAATTAATGGCGAGTATTTTTGACTTTGATTTATTAAAGCAGGCTCTTAGTTCTGGATATATTTCAATGTGTTTTGATGCCATGCACGCGATTACAGGCCCTTATGCAACACGTATTTTAGAAGAAATATTAGGTGCGCCCGCAGGGACGGTTATAAATGGAATACCGCTAGAAGATTTTGGAGGGGGTCATCCTGATCCTAACCTTGTTCATGCAAAAGAATTAGCTTCTTTAATGTTTACTGCGGATGCGCCTGATTTTGCCGCTGCCTCTGATGGGGATGGAGACCGAAATATGGTCTTAGGAGCTAATATATTTGTTACACCCAGTGATAGTTTGGCGATTATGGCAGCGAATGCGCAACATATTCCAGCGTACTCAAAAGGAATTAGCGGAGTGGCGCGTTCTATGCCAACCAGTCAAGCGGTTGATAGAGTGGCGGCGGCTTTAAATCTACCGTGTTTTGAAACCCCAACAGGGTGGAAGTTTTTTAGTAACTTATTAGATGCAGATAGCATCACGCTTTGCGGTGAAGAAAGTTTTGGCTCAGGCTCTAATCATGTACGAGAAAAAGATGGGTTGTGGGCGGTATTATTCTGGTTAAATTTAATCGCTAAAAGACGACAATCTGTCGAAGATATTGTTCATGAACATTGGCAACAATTCGGACGTGATATTTACAGCCGTCATGATTACGAAGCTGTTGATAATGAAATCGCCAATGGCATTGTTAATCATTTACGCGAATTATTACCTTCGCTCACAGGGAAAAGTTTTGGTGAATATACCGTAAGCTATGCAGATGAATTTTGCTACGAAGACCCGATTGATAAAAGTATCAGTGACCAGCAAGGCATTCGCATTGGTTTTGAAAATGGCTCGCGTATTATTTTCCGTTTATCAGGCACAGGCACAGTTGGAGCAACGCTTAGAATCTATTTAGAAAAATTCTCTAAAGAGGCGGATGCTCATACCCAAGAGCCACAACAAGCCCTTGCTGAATTAATCGAATTAGCAGAACAATTCTGCGAAGTTAAACAGCGCACAGGCAGAATCGAACCTACCGTTATTACCTAACGCGGGCATTGCTTTGGAGTGCAAAAGCCTATTTTTGCACTCCGACTTGAATATATTTTGTTTAATCTTCGTAACTACTCAAGCGGAGGCGTGACTTTTAGTCGCGCACGAAGTTTCAGCCATGATTATTAAAACGGGCTTAGGGATATGGAAAAAAATAATCCGCCAATAAATTTTTCATTTTAACGCTGGCAAAGCAAAAACAGTCAGACTGCAATCAAATGTTAGGATGCTTTTGACCTCCTACTTATACCACGGCTTTCTCATAAAAAATTAACTTGCCTAAGCGTGGAAATTAAGGTTTCGGGAGAATCTGCAAACCTTTCAATACTTGCCTGAAAGTTTTGTACGCCAGACGTTGATTCTCGTAATAAATTCATAGCAAAACAACGCAATTTACCCATTGATTGGTAAGTATTCACCTCCCCCTTTAGAAAAGGGGGATTGAGGGGGATTTATTTAATAAAATCTCCCCTAACCCCTCTTTTTTTAAGAGGGGGACTGAACACTTACAAACAGAACAGCCGACAAATAAGCCTGTGCTTTTGCCGCATAACTTACCAGTTAAGTATGATATTCTATTTCTCCCTAATTTCAGTATCAAACAAGCTCCCTTTGTATCTTAAAATTTAACCACAGCATTTTATTATGACTAATACCCACTCTATTGTTGTTGATAACACTTCTGGCTCTATTTCTAATCAAGAAAAAAGCGAAGAAGAATTGGCTGATGAATCTCTTATAGAAATATTTGATAATGAAGAGAATGCTCAGAAAACTAGCTCTGTCATCGCAAGTTTTGTTGAATCTTATTCGTGTCAAAAAAATACTTTGGCTTTAGATGTTTGGCTTAATCAGGAGTTTTCTAAATATCCTGAGATTTGGGCTAATGAGGATGAACGTCAGCAAGCTACTTTAGAAATCATTGATACGGTACAAAAAAATAATGATGAAAAAGTTGATTTATATGCTCATTTAGATAAAGGAAAGAGTCGCGAATCATGGTTGGCTAGGAAGATAGAGCAAGGTGCAACTGCCGCTGGTGTTGTTAATACGGGGCAATACGCTCAACAGGTCGATAAAATCTTAGAAAATGCAAATCTTGAAATGCTTGAAATGGTTTCTAATAAAAACCTAGAGGATAATCCTGATTTAAAAATTAGTGCTTCGCGGCAATTACACGGGTTTATTGCTGAATCTGATTTAGCAAATCAATTTAATATTAATGCCGCTAGTTCTAGTTCAGGTTTAAAAGCAGAAGTCCCTAAAGAGATAACACTTAATTCACCTGATATTTTAATTAAAGATGGAACTGGCAAGGTATTAGAGAAGATTCAAGTTAAATTATATCAACCTAACGAACGTGGTTTGGCTAATTTAAAACAAGATATTAAAAGCCATGATTACAGTAATACAACATTAGTCGTTAATAAAGAGCATGTTAAGGAATTACAAAAAGAGTTTCCTGATTTAAAAATTGATAGTCACTATGAAC
>WTBX01000324.1 GCA_013138855.1 Methylococcaceae bacterium | reverse complement strand
CAGGCAACATTGAAAATTTGATGTGATGTATTATACAAAAACCTGTCAATGCTAAACAGAACTTCCCGTCAATTCATCCGCAATCATTTCTGCCTGTTTCAAAATGGTTTCAGTGGCGAGTAACTGCACAGTAATTCTCATTTTGATTCCAAATATTCCTAAACCGACTCAGGAAGCGGTATTTCAAGCTGTTCAAGCATAAACTCCAGCAACTTTTGCCAACTTTCAAAACAAAAATAGCGCGTTAAAGCACGAATATCATCAAAAAACATTTTTCGACTGGATAAATGCTCACGTAACAGTCGATAGCACGCATCAAAATATTCTAAAATCGTGTGAAATAAAAAGGCGAGCAAAATCAACGTTGCCAATACCGAGGCGAGATATTGTTTGCCATGTCCGAAATTGTGTGCAAAATTATAGCCTTTGGTTTTTAAAGTATTATTGTTTTCATTTTCGATTTTCCACCGCGCTCTGCCTGCCTCGGCGATGGTTTTTATATTGGTATTATTGATGGTGAAGTTCGTAATAAATGTATTGTAATACAACACCTTACCCTTGCTATTTTTGATTTCAACTTCACACCAGTTGACCATCAGCGCATCGTCATCATCTTTTAATGGAACTTGATTCATATAGCGATATTTCGTGATGATATGTTGCTTACCATTCCATTTTTTATGCTGAAAAGTGTTTATTTTTCCTTCTCTTTCAAAGTCATCCAGCCACTCGTAAAGCGTTTGATGGGAGTCTTGTTTGCAAACTAAAATGAAATGCTTGCCATATTCTAAAAGCAATTCACAAAAAGGTTGATGACTATATAAATCATCACCAAGAATAGTAATCGATTGATTTTCAAAGATAAAGTTTTCGCGTTCAAGCCACCGTTTAGAGGCGGCTAACTCACAATCTTGTTTTTCATGCCCATCTTGAGGGCTAATAAACTCTGGAGACAATGGAATGACTTGCTTCTGGTTCGGCGAAACAATCACAGGCGTAATCGCTTTGTGGCTGTAACGTATTCTGCCATTTTTAAAAGTTTGCGTTGAACAGCACTCACAATGGATTTTTTCCGAAGAAAAATATTCCACACCATCTAATGCCACCAATAAACTTTTATCTATTGAAGTAAACGCTTTCAAATACCCAGTTTCTCTCAAGCCTTTGAAAATATAGTGAAAAATTGGGGCAAGTTCCTTGGGTGGCACACCGTCTAATAAGCTCTTAGTTTGATTATCACAAGGATTTTTATGTGTGCCAAACAAGGATTGCAGATTATTTTTTCCCTGTGATTTTTCCAACGTTTTTTGTTGTGCCAGAAAAGAAGGGTTTTGCATAAAAATACCGCAAATGCGCTCAAAGCCGTATCACTCATATCATAGCTAATATTAACCTCAGTTCGGGATAAGCTAACCCAAAACAGATAATAAATCATCTCTTCGAATATTAAGCGATGGTTTTTTCTCTTGATAAGAATAAGCAACCAAACTAGCAACAATATCAATCATATAGTTAGCTAATGACCGATGCCTAGAATGTTCTAACTGAAAAATATTTTTCAACTGGTCATTAATCGTTTCAATAATACTACGCTTTCGGAGTAATAATTTATCAAAAACTTCAATGGCACGAGGTTTCATATTTTTTCTGAGTGTTATAATCAAAGCAATGTCATTTAAAGCCAATAAATCGGTCAGTTTTTGCGATACATAACCCTTATCACCAAAGACCTTCCCTACAAAACTCTTTACTAAAGTTGGTACGGGTTTTCTATCATCAACATTTCCGTGAGTGATTTGAAAAGAAAGAATTTCTCCACAATCATCAACCAACAAATGTAATTTAAAGCCGTAAAACCAGCCTGTGGAAGATTTGCCTCGTCCCGCCTCATTTACAAAGGTTTTATGACGAGGAATACGCAGGTTTTTACAAACACGCAAAGGCGTTGAATCCACAAAGGCAATGCCTTTTCCTTTACGGCAACGATTTTGCATAAAACAACTTAAAGGCGCTAAAACTTCGGGAAGTAATTCGATAAAACGATTATAAGACAATCGCTTAGGGAATTTTTTTGTCAAAATTTTACACACATGTTTTTCGTAAAACCATTTAAAAGTACGATAACCTGACTGGTGAAAATGGATGATAATCGTGATTATTTCACTTTGGGATAAGGCACGAGGACGATTCCTTTTTTATCTCCATTTTCAAGCTGATTTTTCTCCCATTCTGGAATAAACCACTGACAGAAGTCATCAACATCAGAAAATAGCTGTGTTAAACTCATTTTAGGCAACCTTTTTGAAAAATATTAAGTGTCAGAATCTTTATATTTTTTCAGATTTAAAAAAGGTTGCCTACTTTTCTTATCCCGAACTCAGGTTAATTAATAATACATTAATTAGAAGCTCCGAAGATTTAATTAATTCTATAGACTCTATAAAAAACCTATCCCGTAACTGTATTGATACTTATAAATTTATTTCTTCTAAAAATAATTTTACTGGTTTTTTTTTCAAAAGAGCAACAGCAAGAAGAACATACAAAATCCAATTTAATTTCAAATGATATAAAATGGGAAAAAGAAATAATAGAGACTGAAAGTTTTTG
>WTBX01000089.1 GCA_013138855.1 Methylococcaceae bacterium | reverse complement strand
GGCCTATTGCATTGACCGAATGTAGCATTTCTCATCAGGGCTGCGAGCAAGCGGCAGGCTGTGAGATTGGCGCAAATTGGAGTTTGAGTAATCAAACTGTTTTTAATGCACTCGAAGCGATTACTCTAAAAGATATGCTCCGCCCTGTTGCCACACCGCAAGAAATTACCATTCCCGTTTCCAGTTTATATCGTTAAGTAAATATTATGTCAGCTACTAGCACAGAAATAGAAAACCTCATCGGACAAGAATACAAACAAGGCTTTGTAACGGAATTGGAAGTAGATACTTTTCCCGTAGGTTTGGATGAAGAGGTGATTCGTAAACTTTCAATCGTCAAAAATGAACCTGAGTTTATGCTGGAATATCGCCTTAAAGCTTTTCGCCATTGGCAAACAATGGATAAGCCTGACTGGGCGCAATTAAATATTGAACCGATTGATTATCAAGCAATTAGTTATTATTCCGCACCTAAAAATATAGAAAAGCTGGGCAGTTTAGATGAAGTTGATCCTGAGTTATTAGAAACCTATAAAAAATTAGGGATTCCTTTAGATGAACAAAAACAACTCGCAAATGTTGCGGTCGATGCGGTATTTGATAGTGTTTCAGTTGCCACAACTTTTAAAGGCAAGTTACATGATGCTGGAGTGATTTTTTGCCCAATTTCCGAAGCGATTCGTGATTACCCAGAGTTGGTAAAAGAGTATTTAAGCTCAGTCGTTCCTGTTGGCGATAATTTTTTTGCAGCGTTAAATTCAGCCGTGTTTACGGATGGTTCGTTTGTGTATATTCCTAAAGGGGTACGTTGCCCAATGGAGTTATCGACGTATTTCAGAATCAATGCCAGCAATACAGGACAATTTGAACGTACCTTAATTATTGCCGATGAAGGTTCGCACGTCTCTTATTTAGAAGGCTGTTCAGCTCCTCAACGTGATGAAAACCAACTTCACGCTGCTGTTGTTGAATTAGTGATTTTGAAAGATGCGGAAATAAAATATTCCACCGTACAAAATTGGTATCCTGGTGATAAAGATGGTAAAGGTGGAATTTATAACTTTGTGACAAAACGTGCCGATTGTCTCGGTGATAATGCCAAAGTTTCGTGGACACAAGTAGAAACAGGTTCAGCAATTACTTGGAAATATCCAAGTTGTGTTTTAACGGGTGATAATTCCGTGGGTGAATTTTATTCAGTCGCCTTAACGAATAATTTACAACAAGCCGATACAGGAACGAAAATGATTCATATCGGCAAAAATACTACTAGTACCATTATTTCCAAAGGCATCTCCGCAGGTCGCGCCCAAAATACTTATCGTGGCTTGGTCAAAGTATTAAAGAATGCTGATAACGCTCGCAACTATACGCAATGTGATTCCTTATTAGTCGGTGATAAATGTGGCGCACATACGTTTCCGTATATTGAAGTTAAACAACCCAGCGCACAAGTCGAACACGAAGCCACTACGTCTAAAATCAGCGAAGATCAATTATTTTTCTGTCAACAACGTGGATTATCAGCCGAAGATGCGGTATCCATGATTGTGAATGGCTTTTGTAAGGAAGTATTTAAAGAATTACCGATGGAATTTGCGGTGGAAGCGCAAGCGTTGTTGGGAATTAGTTTGGAAGGTTCTGTTGGGTAATGGAGAATAAGAATGCCTACTATAGACTTATTAGCCTTACCTCCTACAGCTCAACAAGAACTGCTCGATTTTTATCAGTTTTTAATGGAAAAAAATAAAGCGACTGAAAAATCAACCATAAAAAAAACCAACTTTAAAACCTTTCTTCTTAATACGCCAAAAATAGAAGGATTAGATGTTGAGCGTCAACAAGATTACCCAAAGGATGTAGAATTTTGAAATACTTGCTTGATACCTGCACGATTTCTGAATTAACAAAACCTCAAGCAAATGGCGGTGTTATTAAATGGTTGGAAAATATAGATGCCGAAAGTTTGTATTTAAGTGTCATTAACATAGGCGAAATCAAACGAGGTATTAATAAACTACCGACCTCTAGGAAAAAACAAAACCTATTGTTTTGGTTAGAAACCTTACTTGAAGATTATCAGGACAGGCTATTAACCGTTGATTTAAGCGTGATGGAAAACTGGAGTTTAATGGTTGCCGATGCGGAAAGAAAGGGACAACCTATCGCATACTTTAGATAGTATTATTGCCGCAATAGCACAAACACATCATCTAACTTTAGTTACCCGTAATGAACGTGATTTTTACGCTTGCAATATTCCTATAATTAATCCTTGGAATTAGTGGAATACAGCGAAATAAATTTTAGATTTAAACTTACTTTTTATTAGTAATAACGATTTTGGAAACTCCATGCTCAGTATTAAAGATTTAACCGTCAACGTAGGCGACAAACAAATTCTCAAAGGTCTTAACCTAGAAGTTAAAGCGGGTGAAGTCCACGCAATTATGGGGCCTAATGGCGCGGGTAAAAGTACCTTATCTCATGTTTTGTCAGGTAAAGCAGGCTATACCATCACAGGCGGTTCAGTAACTTATGAAGGTCAAGAGTTAACCGAATTAGACCCAGAAATGAGAGCGCGTGAAGGCGTATTTTTAGCGTTTCAATATCCTGTGGAAATTCCTGGCGTGAGTAATATTTATTTACTTAAAGCCGCGTTAAATGCGATTCGTAAACATCGTGGTGCAGATGAAATTGATGCAATGGATTTTTTAGTGTGGGTGAAAGATAAGGTTCGCTTATTAGATATGGATGAAAAATTCTTATATCGTGCAGTCAATGAAGGTTTTTCAGGCGGAGAGAAAAAACGTAATGAAATTCTGCAAATGGCAGTGATGGAACCTAAATTATGTATTCTTGATGAAACCGATTCAGGTTTAGATATTGATGCGTTGAAAATTGTTGCTCATGGGGTAAATTCCTTACGCTCAGAAAATCGCGCCTTTGTAATGATTACCCATTATCAACGCTTGCTTGATTATATTAAACCTGATTTTGTGCATGTATTAGCGGATGGAAAAATCGTTAAATCAGGCGGTGCAGAACTGGCTTTAGAATTGGAAGAAAAAGGCTATAGTTGGTTAGAAAAACAAGAGGTCGCTTAATGAATGCACAACTTGCAAGCCATTATAGTAGCGATTATCCTGAATATGCGGCTAATTTATCAGGGCAATCAGTCGCATGGTTAAAAACTTTACGCAGTGAAGCATTAGCGACTTTTTCTAGCACAGGTTTTCCCACTTTACGCGAAGAAGAATGGCGTTATACCAATGTTTCTGCGATTGAGAAAAAACGCTTTAAGCCTGTAGAAAAAACTGGAACTATCAATGAAAATTTATTAAAGACATATCGTCTTGATGATGCTTGGACAATGGTTTTTGTTGATGGTTATTTTTCACCTGAACACTCGCACACGAGCGGTTTAAGTGATGAAGTTGAATTAAGCAGTATTGCTGATATTTTAGAAACTCAAGCTGAAAAGCTAAAGCCGTATTTAGGGCAAGCCGTCAGCAATGATGAGCATAACTTTGTCGCTTTTAATACCGCTTGGTTTAATGACGGTGTATTTTTAAATATTCCTGCAAAACAAGTTCTAAGTAAACCGATACAACTATTGCATATTGTTTCTCAGCCTGATGCTTTAGTCACGACTCGCAACATCATTGTTGCAGGCAAGCATTCAGAATCAGAAATTATCGAAACTTTTATCGGTGAGAATGCGTATTTAAATGCAGCCGTTAATGAAGTATTTGTGGAAGAAAATGCCGCTTTAACTTTATATAAGCTGCAATCTGAGTCTACGAAGTCTTATCATTTTGGCGGAACTTACGTTAAACAACAGCCGAATAGCCGTTTTAATCACAACAGTTTTTCCTTTGGTGCATTATTAGCTCGAAATGATGTACATACAGATTTAGAAACTGCGTCTGAATGTTCATTAAATGGTTTATATCTTGGTGTGAAACGTCAACATATTGATAATCATACGCGTATTAATCACAATAAACCGCATGGCATTAGTCGTGAGTTTTACAAAGGCATTTTAGATAATCGAGCGCGTGGTGTATTTCAAGGTCGCGTAGTCGTTGTTGAAGATGCACAAAAAACGGATTCAGAAATGAATAACCGTAATTTGTTGTTATCGAATGATGCCGAAGTGGATACTAAACCGCAATTAGAAATTTATGCTGATGATGTAAAATGTGCGCATGGTGTTACTGTGGGGCAGTTGGAAGAAAAATCAATTTTCTATTTGCAATCTCGTGGAGTAGATGAAGAAACCGCGCGAAATGTGTTAACTTTTGCGTTTGCCAATGAAATGGTGGATAAAGTTTCGATTGATTCCCTTAAAACTTTATTAGAAACTGAGTTGTTAAAATCGTTGCCTATCGAATTATAAAATTAAAGGTATAAGCATGGAAGCAAATAACAGAATTGCTGTTTTTATTGACGCAGAAAATGTAGCTGATTGGCTTAAACACGATGGTGTTGAGTTTTTAGCGGCTGAATTGCAAGATTTAGGACAGATTATTATTAGACGCGCTTATGGTGTTTGGAGTGCGTCTCAATTATTTGCTTATCAGGCTAAATTAAACAAAGAAGGGTTTGAGTTAATTCATAGTTATCATCCTGCTGCGGGTAAAAACTCTGCTGATATTCAAATGACCGTTGATGTTATGGAAACGGCTTGGAAAATAAACAATATTAATAGTTTTGTCTTGGTTACAGGTGATTCTGATTTTAGCCCATTATTTAGACGGCTTAGAGAAATGGGTAAAGAGGTTATTGGTGTTGGTAGAAACTCAACATTAAGTGAATGTGTTAAAAGCTCTTGTTCTCGTTTTATTTATACAGATGAATTTTTGAGCGAAAAAAAAGAAGAAATTATTAAGGCAGGGCAAGCAAAAAAAGCAGATAAAATTATTGAGAAAACCATTGAATTAATTCGCCAAATCCTTGCAAAAGAAACCGAACCATTAGATATTTCACAACTTAAACAAAAATTAGTTTCACTGAATCCTTTATTTCATCAGGAACAATTAGAATTTAAAAATTGGCTTGAGTTTTTGCAAACCATTAGTAATATTACATTAATACAAAAAGGAAACTTATGGCTTGTTTCTGTAAAAACTATAGAAAAGTTAGCATCAGAAAAGAGTAAAAAAGAGAACGCCCTTCTAAATAAATATATTAAATTAATCCAAAAGATTTTAAAAGAAGAGAAAGAGCCTTTAAATATCTCAATGCTCAGGATGAAATTAGTTGCATTAGATGCTTCGTTTAGTCACGAAAAACTAGGTTTTAAACGTTGGATTGATTTTTTACAAACTATTAAGGATATTGAGCTAGTAAATAAAGGAAGTGTGTGGACAGTTACAACTCAAAAAAATAAATTATCACAAAATTTAGTACAAAAATATCGTAAGTTATTAAACACTAATAACAAGCATTTATTGACATGTAAAACACTAAAAATAGTTTATATGCAGGTTGTTTTACTAAAGAAATTATTTTTAACAGAGGCAATAATGAATAAGGAAGTTGTCGCTAATTTATCGAAAAAGAATAGCACTCTTTCTAAAACAGATATAAACAAGTGTTTTCATTTATTTTCTTGCTCTGGATTAATAAAATATACTTCAAGCAAAAAAATAGAGATCAAAAAATTACCTGCACAAGATTTTTTATTATTTATAGATGATTTTTTAATAGTTCAATTAATTGAGCTATGTAAATCAGCAAACATAGAAATAAAAGCTATAGAAATTAAAAAACTAACTTACTCTACAATTAGTATAAGTGAAATTGAAAAGATAATTAATTCATAAAATATATTATTTTTATACAATATAAACCTCAAAATAAGATTTATTATATAACTGTTAAAAAACAGATAAGGCTATGCAAACTATCTCTCTTCATTCTACGGCAGCGCACTCAAATAAAGCTAAACTGAATCAATTTAATGAATTATTAGAGCCTTTTGGCGATGATGCTGCTGATTTTTTTCTGGCGGCAAGTCTTTATCATGCTCATAAAGTCAGCTTTGCTAAAGCGGCAGAATTAGCAAGCTTAAGTTTTGAAGAGTTCAATTATCGTTTAAAAGAACATTTTGGAATCGGTTATATTTTTGATGATAGTGCAATACTAGAAGATTTGGAAACTTTAAAATCAATATGAAAGTTGTTTCTAATACAAGTCCAATTATCTTTTTATCTAAAATAGATTTTTTAGCGCATGTTTTGATGAAACCTACATTCCTATAGCCGTAAAAATAGAATTAAATCATTTAAAAATTCCATCTACTATAAAAATAAAACCTATCAGTGATTTAGGGAGTAGCTTTGTTAAAGGTGCTTTGGGGAGTTTACATCGAGGTGAATTAGAAGCGATGATATTAGCGCAAGAATTACAGACTGATTACGTTTTATTAGATGATTTGTTAGCGCGTCGCAAAGCTCAAAGAATGGCTACCAATTTAAGGCGGGGCATTGAGAATCAGACCTCCGAGGTTTTAAAAACCTCGGAGGTCTCTCGCTTTCATTTTGTCCCGTTTTAAGTTGGTAGCCCAAAGAATGGAACTTAAGATAATGGGAGTCATAGGGATTTTATTATTAGCGAAAAAGAAAAGAATTGTTTC